>NZ_JBSGEZ010000144.1:0-7568 GCF_053603155.1 Nocardia sp. NPDC004260
GGGCACCTGTCGAACATGGCGATGTCCCGGATGGTTCTGCAGGAGGTCCTGCACGCACGCGCTGAGGCCGTCGTCCACGAAATCGGGTACTGACCGGGTACAGCGAACATCGAACTTGCCCTCGGACTCGGGGTGACGTTGAAAACATATCAGGTCCGGCAAATGAAGCTGATTTGACGGAGGCCGGAAGGCTGTTGAAGATGGCCGTTCTGCCGCTGATTCAAATTGCGTTTCCATGACGGAGGAGTTGACTCAAGGATTGCGCGCTTTCGTAACCAGCCAATTGGCCCACATGCTAGATCGACACGTACAGAACGGTCGAAAGGCAGCCGTTATGAATCTCTGGAGTTGATAATGACTTCGAAAATTACTCGATACCGCCGCATATTCGGAGAAGGCGTCGAACTGGACAACCGTATCGCTGAAAAATTGACGCTCGCAGATTGGGAAGCGGTGCAGGTGATCGAGAGACAGATGTGGTGATAGAACAGACGCTGCGGAATTCGGCCGATGCCATGTCGGTAGAGGTCGAAAAAGATCTGCATCGGGTTGAAGTGGTGCTGTCCGAATTCATGGCCGGCAAGGAGAGTCGTGCGGTGACACCGCAGATTCCGTTGTTCGTCGATTGGCTGCGGGATTTTCTCGTGGGTGGCAAGCGGCTGCGTCCCCTGTTGTGCTTGTGGGGATGGCGGGCCGCCGGGGCGGCTGGGGATGTTGAGGTGGTGGCGCGGGTGGCAGCGTCGCTGGAGTTGTTCCATGCTTTCGCGTTGATCCAAGATGATGTCATGGATGGTAGCGCCACCCGGCGCGGCAGACCCGCAGCGCACATGCGTATCGCTGCCGACCATGCCGACCATCGCGCGGCGGCGCGGTTCGGCGCCAATACTGCGACCCTGCTCGGTGATCTCGCTTTGGGATGGTCGTATGACCTCGTGCACCAAGCCGGATTGACGGCTGCGCAGGGTGCGCGAGTGTGGCCGTTGCTGGACGACATGCGAATGGAGACGGTGAGCGGGCAGTATCTCGACCTGTTGTCCGAAGGTGTTGCGGATGTCGATCTGGGCACCGTGGTGGCGATCTGCCGATACAAGACCGCGAAGTACACGATGGAGCGCCCGCTGCAGCTGGGGGCCGTTCTGTCCGGTGCCGACGATGATCTACTGGCCGCTTGTACCGCCTATGCGTTGCCACTGGGGGAGGCGTTCCAGTTACGTGACGATCTTCTGGGTCTCTATGGGGATCCGGCCGTCACCGGGAAATCTCGCCTCGACGATCTACGTGAAGGGAAATGCACCGTTCCGTTGGTGCTGGCGTGTGAGCGTGCTGATACCCGCCAACGTCGACGGCTGGCCGCAGCGATCGGCAACCCAGCAGTGACCGATGCCCACGTCGAGGAGATCCGAGACATTCTTACCGCCACCGGCGCTCGCGCCGAGGTCGAGCGAATGATCCGCCATCGTTGCCTACAGGCGCTGAGTGTGCTGGAGAGCGATGTTTTCCCTGATTCGGCCACCGCCATGCTGCGCCGCCTCGCTGAGGCTGCTGCCGACCGCGACCGGTGAGGAGCTGCTGGTGACTGGTGACGACCCCGTTGGCGCACCGTCGGTTCTTCTCATGCGATATATGCCGATCCTATGGAGCGTGTGTCTGTCGCCGCGGTTGTCACTATTGAGCCGAGACCTCCACGGGGGGATTTTGATGATCCGACCCCGCCGCCTTTCCTTGAGCTCTCCGGTTGGTGGAGGTATCTCGTGAACCGTTCGGAAGAACTGTGTGAGGTCCGCAGTATGAAGCAGCCAGCGTTGACAGAAACCCGAGTGCTGTTGGCGTCGCCGCGGTCGTACTGTGCAGGTTGGGAGCGGGCGATCGAAATCGTCGAACATGCTCTGCAGAGCTGCGGCCAGGTGTATGTGCGCAAGCAGATCGTGCAAAACCGGCATGTGGTCGACAAGCTCACCGCCGCCGGTGCGGTCTTCGTCGACGAGGTGGCAGAAATCCCCGATCCGCCTCCCGAGGGCGCGGTTGTCGTGTTCTCCGCGCGCGAGGTGTCACCGGCGGTGCGGGCCGACGCGACTCGGCGCGGCCGCGCGGTAATCGACGCCACCTGCCCACTCGTGCGGAAGCTTCACACCGAAGCCGAACGCCTCGCCGCTCGGGGCGACAGGATTGTTCTGATGGGGCATGCCGGCCACGAAGAAGCCGAAGGCACTCTTGGGGTGGCGCCGGAGGCCACCGTGCTGGTGCAGTCGGCCGACGAGGTCGCCGAACTCGACATACCGGCCGATGCGCAGGCGTCGGATCTGACGCAAACCACATTGGCGGTGGACGAAACCACAGTCGCGATCGACGCACTTCGGGCACGGTTTGCCGGCCTGCGCGAGCCGCCGTCCTCGGACATCTGCTACGCCACCACCAACCGGCAGCGCGCCGTGCGCGCTGTCATCGACGAGGCCGATGTTCTGCTTGTCATCGGCTCCGCCAACAGCTCCAACTCCCTGCGCCTGGTCGAGCTGGCCAACAACTGCAGTACACCTGCCTATCTCATCGACGGTGGCGCCGACCTCGATCCGGCCTGGCTCGAGCACGCCCAGACTGTCGGAGTGACCGCAGGAGCATCGACACCACCTGAGCCGGTCGACCAGGTGGTCCATGCCCTGCGCATACGCGGCCCGGTAGGGGTGTTCGAACGCGAAACCATCGAAGAAACAATGCGTTTTGCCCTGCCCAAGGACCCGCCCCCGCTGCAGGGAGCTCCATGAGCACAACAGCACGTCCCACCCCGACGCCTGCCCCAGAGAGTGACACCGGTCTGCTGGCCTCGATCTCAGGACCCGCCGACCTTGCCGCCCTCGATGCCGACCAGCTCCCCGCGCTGGCTCAGGAACTCCGCACATGCCTTATCCAGACGGTGGCCCGGACGGGCGGGCACCTCGGTGCGTCGTTGGGCACCGTCGAGTTGATCATCTCGCTGCACGAAGTCTTTCGCTCGCCCGATGATGTCCTGCTTTTCGATACCGGCCACTCGGCGTACGCACACAAGCTGCTCACCGGACGGGCCGCCGGCTTCCACACCCTGCGCAGCTCAGGCGGGCTATCGGGGTATCCCAGCCGCGCCGAATCCCCTCATGACCGGCTCGAGCATTCTCATGCCTCAGTCAGCATCTCGTGGGGATGCGGCATCGCCACCGTACTGGACCGGTCAAACGGCACCCGCGTGGTCGCTGTTATCGGCGACGGCGCGCTCACCGGAGGCGTCGCATGGGAGGGACTACTCAATCTCGGCTATACCAATCGGCACGTGGTGATCGTGATCAACGACAACGGCCGCTCCTACGACCCGACCACCGGTGCACTGGCAATACATTTGGCGCAGTTACGCCGCGGTGAAGGAGGAGCCGGAAATGTGTTCACGGCATTGGGGTTCGATTACATCGGACCGGTCGACGGACACGACATTGCAGCCACTACCGAAGCATTGCGGCGCGCGGCCGCATTGGGCACACCGGTCGTGGTCCATGCCGTCACCGACAAGGGCCGAGGCTATCCGCCTGCTGCGGCGGACGACGAAGACCGGATGCACGCAGTCGGTGTGATAGATCCCGCTACGGGGCGACCGGCGGTCCCGCCACAGTCGACATGGACTGATGTGTTCGGCGCGGAACTGGTGGCGATCGCCGACCGCCGTGACGATATCGACGCGCTGACTGCGGCGATGCGACTCCCAACGGGCCTGGGGCCGATGTCTCGTGCGCATCCTGACCGCGTTCATGACTTCGGGATCGCCGAGCAGCACGTGGTCGCGGCGGCCGCTGGGATGGCCAGCGTCGGTCGGCACCCGGTGGTCGCTATGTATTCCACGTTCCTGACCCGCGCGTTCGATCATGTGAATCTCGACATCGGCTTGCACAAGGCGCCGGTCACGCTGGTGCTGGACCGGGCCGGGATCACCGGACCCGACGGACCGAGTCATCACGGTTTGTGGGACATGGCGCTGCTGTCCTGTGTTCCCGGAATGCAGATCGCGGCTCCGCGCGATCCTGCACGCCTGCGCGAGCTGCTGCGTGAGGCGGTCGACATCGCCGCACCGACGGCTCTGCGCTTCCCGAAAGCCACAGTCGGTTCGAACATTTCAGCCGTCGCGCGGATGGATGGCATGGACGTCTTGTACCGAAGCCCGCATCTGCCTTTGGACGTGCTGATCGTCTCTGTGGGCGCATTGGCCGACCAATGCCTCAGCGCCGCCACCATCCTCGAAACACGCGGCTGCGGATCGACAGTCATCGATCCACGTTGGGTCTGGCCCCTCAACCCGGCGTTGTTCGGGTTCATCACACGCCACCGCGTCACGCTGAGCGTCGAAGACGGCATCGCCACCGGCGGGATCGGCTCCCACCTGGTACACGCGGTCACCGAGCGGTCTCCCCGCTCGGCTGCCATCCGAGCACTCGGCGTGCCGACCGAGTACGCGACCCACGCGACGCGCGCCGAACTGCTGGCGCACTACGGTCTGACCGCCGCAGGCATCGCAGAGGACTGCCGACTGCTACTGGAGGCACTACGCGACCACACCACCTCCACTACGCCGACCACCACCCTGCGGAGTCAGCGATGAGCACCCCTCCCACCAGAACACTGGTTGATCTTCCCCGCCCCACGCCGACGCTGCGGCTGGCGGTAAGACCCGCCAGCTGATGGTGATCAATATTCGAAACGTCCACCATATCCAGAGGAGTGTTCTTGTCCCGTCGAACTGCGCCTGCCCCGGGCCCGTCCCCACTCACCGTTGATTCCATACCCCTGGCGCGTGGGTCCGTACCCGTTCTGGGCCACGCCATACCATTGCTGCGCAACCCGTTACGTTTCGTGTCGACGCTGCCCGAGCTCGGCCCCTTGGCGCGGATACACCTGGGTCCGCACACCGCCGTGATGGTGTGTGACCCCCAACTCACCCGCCAGGTCATGCTCGACGACCGTACCTTCGACAAAGGTGGCCCCCTTTACGAGCAGGCCCGCCAGGCTTCCAGTAACAGCCTGGCCACCTGTCCGCACAGGCACCACCGGCGCCAGCGCCGACTCTGCCAACCTTCTTTCCACCCCCAGCGCATCCCCGGATACGCACCGCAGATCAGCGCGGTCGCCCAAGAGCTGTCTCAATCATGGCATAACGGACAAGTGATAGATGTCAACGCCGAGATGACCACCCTTGTCATGCGCATGACTATGGAAACCATGTTCTCTCTACCCGCTGAAGCCAAGCAGGCGCTCCTGGACGATCTGGCGACCTTCTCGGGAGGGGTGTTGGCCAGGATGATGACGCCACCTCTTCTCCACCGGTTACCGACCCCGAGCAACCGCCGCTACCAGCGGGCGGCCGACCGCCTTCGGCACTCCCTGGGTGCCATGATCGCCACCCGGCGCGTCGACCCCGCCGACCAGCTCGACCTCCTGTCCTCACTGCTCACCGCCGTCGATCCCGACAGCCCTGATCAAGCCCGTGCGTTCGACGACAGTGAGGTGATCGACCAGGTCGTGACCTTTTTCATCGCCGGCATCGAAACCGTCGCCGGTACCCTAGCCTGGGCCCTTGAGTTCATAGCACGCCACCCGGACATCGGCGCCCGTGTCCACGCCGAGGTCGACACCGTCCTGGCCGGCCGACCACCCACCCCCGCCCATCTGCCCGCGCTGCGGACCACCCGGCACGTCATCAGCGAGACGCTGCGGCTCTACCCCCCGGCATGGTTGCTGACCAGGGGAGTTGCCCACGACACCGACCTCGGTGGTCACCATCTGCCGGCCGGTACCATCGTCACGCTAAGCCCCTACCTCCTGCACCGTCGCCCCGATCTCTACCCCGATCCCGACCGTTTCCTCCCCGACCGCTGGCACGACATCAAACCCGACCACACCACGTACGTCCCTTTCGGTGCCGGTGCCCGCAAATGCATCGGTGACCAATTAGCGCTCACCGAGGCGACCCTCACCCTCGCGACTATCGCCGCGCAGTGGCAACTGACCCCGCTCGCCGATCAGCCGCCGCAGCCCGCAATAGGCATCGCAATCAGACCCCGCAAGGTTTACCTGCGCGCCCTCACCCGCAACCCGCACGGCATAGGGGCTGCCGACTGACAGGGTTCGGGTAGGAGGACGCGCCGCAACGATATTTGAATTCTGCCGAACAACGCTTGCCAACGGTTCCGCTCGCTCCAGCAAATGAAAGGCTTTCCCGGATCATGATCGATTGGGTATCAGGTCAGCACAACGAGTTACAGATCGATCTACCTCCCATCTACTGTCCCGTCCTTCCTGCGATCCATCCCGCGACGAGTGCGGTCGATGCCCAGACACGAACCTGGACGAAACAATTCGGGCTGCTGGACGATCGAGCTGATCGGAAAAAGGCTGCCAGAGAGCGGGCAGCTGTCGAAGTCTCCGCGCTGGGCTGTGGCCTGACCTTGCCGCTGGCGCCGATCGAGGTCGTTCAACTGGCCACCGACTTCACCGTCTACGCGCTGCTGCTCGACGACCTGATCGCGGAAGCCACAGGCCGCGGTGACCGACTTGCACACCTGGCGAGCTATATCCAACGAGTCAGCTTTACATTCCTTGTTCCCGATGCAGGTTTGCTGGATGAATCATCGCCGTATGATGCAGCATGCATCGAACTGGCCCATAGGCTCCACGCGATCGGTTCCCCGCACCACGCCGCGCTGTTCTCCGACAGTGTACGAGAATGGCTGGGGAGCATGCTCTGGGAAGAAACATCAGCAGCCGAAAAGAGCATCCCTTCGGTTAACACCTATCTCGTCAGACGTATCGGCTGTCTCGGTGCCCGAGTTGTAACGGCATTGATCTCCCTGGGAGCAAATCCCTCTGCTCGCGTCGACAACATGGACACCACGATCGGCCGAGCGTTGAGCCAGGCAATCAACGTAATCCACGCCCTGGACAACGATCTGGGTTCCTTTGGCAAAGAAATGAGTGAGGAATTCTCGGCCGCACGAAACCTTATTCTCCTACTCGGCCACGACCGTCCTCTACAACAGGCGGTGGCCGAGACGGTCTGCTTACGCAACCGGGTGATGTGCCTGTTCGAAGATCTCAGTGCGCAAGCACTGCCGACTGCATGCCCTGACCTGCAGGCCTGGCTCGATCACCTGGCACACTCTGCACCTGCCGTAATCGAATACCAGTGGCTCGCGACCTCTCGATATCCGCAGCCTGACGGCTTGGTAGTGCCGAAACCTGCCTACACCGATCGGCGTCCCATTTTTCGGGAAACGGCAACGCAACACCTCGCCTCGCTTCCAGCTATCCGATGGTGGTGGGACCAACTCACCATATCGTCCTGATGAGGCTTATCCAGGGATCGTGTGTCGCGACTGGCAGGGGCTCGTCGGCCCTCCTGAAGCTGTCCGGCCGAACGACGCCCGTTCTTGGCCACGCTGGGGCGACGGTTGACCGGGCAAACTTTGAACCGTCCTGGATCCGGTGGAGACCCGAGTTCAGGCCACCTCGGCCGAGATGGTCTGTTGATGGTAGATGTGTTCGTATTCGACCGGTGGCCG
>NZ_JBSGEZ010000145.1:0-7334 GCF_053603155.1 Nocardia sp. NPDC004260
GCCTACACATCCGCTACGAACGCCGCGCCGACATCCACCAAGCCCTACTCAGCCTCGCCTGCGCCGTCATATGCCTCCGCAAACTCATTCTGAACCGAGTTCTAAGAAGTTTGTTGGGGTGCCGGGGGCTTGCAGGGGTCTATAGGTGGTAGTGGGTCGGGAATCGCCTGGTCATTCTGTGTATTTGGGGTACACCCCAACACCACGACCGTGACCGGCCCGAAAAGTGTGACTCGCAGCGATAAGTGGCGGTATCTTCGCACTGTAGGGTGGCGTATTCGACCCCGGGGGGCTTCCATGGCGATCCCCGGGATGTTGTGTCGGGGTATGAGGATGCATTCGTTCGTTCGGAACTCGACGAGGTCTGGGTATCCGGTACCGACGGTGGATCTATCAGCGGATTACGCGCGTCGGGTCCCGACTCGAGACCTGTTCGGTTCAGTTCGTCGGTACCTGCTGGTCTTCGGGGTTTTGGTCGGCGGCAACCGGGGCGGCTGGGTGGTCGCCCGCTCGGTGGTACCGGCGTGCGATGAGAACGGTTCCGTAGGCGAGGCCTGCGACAAGGGAACCGACCAGACTCAGTGAGACGGTGTGGTAGAAGCCTGGGGGCAGGAAATGCTTCCCCCAGAAACTCACCACGAAGCCTGCCAGGAAGCAGGAGAGCGCCGGGATACGCCATCGGTCGGCGAACCCACTCGCAGGGCGGAAGTAGCTGTCGATGTCGCGCTTGTCGGTCAGGCCCCACAACCAGTCGACGATCATCACAAACGTGAACGGGCCGAGTAGTTCGCCTACGCCGGTCACGAAGGCTTCGACGTGGGCGAGGATGCCCGCTTGAGCGAGCAGGACACCGAGAACGCCGAGGACGACTGTGGCGACGGGCTGCTCCCACGTGCGCGGTGTGCGTACGGTGTTGAGCGACACCAGCAGATCGACGGTCGCCGGGTAGAGATTCATCGCGTTGATGTGCAGTATGGCAAGCGCGACACCGAGTGCTGCGACCGCGCCCCAACCCGGGATCTGCGCACCGAGGACGGCGAGGTTCCATTCGCCGGTCGCTTCCTTCGAATAGGCACCCATGACACCCATGACCAGGATGGGGATCATGACTCCGAGACTCGGCGCCAAGAAATACCAGGTTCGCCTCATTGTCCGGTCGGCCGGCAGACAGAAGCGAGACACCGTCGATGTCTTGTACGTCCAAGACAGAATCGAGAACCCCGCCACGACGGAGATCGCCGTCCCCCACTCCATCGGGGCGGTCTGAGGCGGAACATGCAGCGAGTAGTGCGTGGCCAGGTAGATGGCCAGCACGGCGTAGCAGGCGATGAACAGCAGTGCTGTGTAGCGGTAGAAGTACTCGAGCCACTTGAACCCGAACAACACCAGCACGATATTGGTCCCGCCGATGATCCAGTACCACGGTGTCACGCTGGTATGGCTCAATGCCGCGAGAATGTGGGCGCCGCCAGCGGCATTGAGTCCGAAGAAGGCCATGTTGACGAAGGAGAACAGCGCAGACAACAGAAACGTCGCCGACCATCCGTAGGTACGACGGGCGACCACCAGGGCCGTCAGTGGAAGCTCTCGACCCACCTCGGAGAACAGGCCACAGGGGATCAGGAAGATCAGCCAACTCGCCACGATCGCGCCGATCATGTACCACAACCCGTAGGGGTACAGAATCGCGCCGATCAGCGGCGTCATGGCAGAGGCAGCAGTCATCGCCCACGTGATGAACAGCTTTCCCGGGGTGGCACTGCGTTGCCCCTCCGGCACAGGCGCCACCCCGACCGTCTCGACCTGGCTACGTACACGCCGCAACCACGAACCGGCGTCGACACCGTCACCTTCATGCACCCGCTCAATGTACCGCCAAACAACGGCTCATCCAATAGGTAAGCAACTGTGCGTAGCTGATCCGCCCAGCGCGGGCAGCCCACTCCGCCCCGCGCTGCAGCACGGGGGAACTCAACCCACGCGACAGGCGACAATTTGCAGCCGTTCGGCCGTACGCCCGTCCAGTGTGGCAACGGGCCCTGACTGCTCCTCGGCGATGGCGAACCCCGCGTCGTTGAGCAGGTCACGCAACCAGTCGGGCCGATGATGACGGAACACTCCGCCGTCCAGCGATTCGAACACTCCGTAGGTGCCGAATCGGTCAGCGAACCGCTCATATCGCTCACGATCGTATGCGGCGCTCTGTAGCGGCACATCGCTCAGATACAACACACCGTCCGGTCGCACCAACCGGCTCAGCTCCGAAACGATCGCCGACTGCGCCGAGTCGTCGGGCACACACGTCAAAACCGCGAACAACACCGCCGCATCGAACGCCTCGTCGGCGAACGGCAAAGGAAACCCCACCCATCTCATCAGACGTAGATCCGGGTGTTCTCGACGCCCCCGCTCGATCAGTGCTGCCGACACGTCGACACCGTAAACCTCCCGATAGCCGAGCCCGGCAAGTTCAGCGGTAAGCCGACCGTAACCACAGCCGTAATCGAGCACACGACTCGCGCACGGCACATATCGGTGCAGCAGTTCCGGTTCGACCGGGTGAGTGAAAGCCAGGGTCGAGCCAGTCGATTCCCAGAAGTCGAGCAAATTTTCCGTCGAGTCCACGCCAAGACCCTAATCACCGGAACCGAGACGATCAGCACCTCGGTAACGATCGTTCACGAGACACGCTGGGGCGCAGAGCGTTTCCGCAGGCCGGATCTGTAAAGGTTGCCGTGTACGCGGCAACGTCAACCTGTCGGGGGTTACCGATACATTCTGGGGCATGAGAATCGGCTACGGGCGGGTCTCCACCCGCGATCAGTATCCCGAAGCCCAGCACGACGCGTTGACCGCGGCCGGATGCGAGCAGATCTTCGTGGACAAGGCGTCCGGCAAGCTCGCGACCCGACCGGAACTGGACAAGGCGCTGCTGTCGGCCAACCGTGCCGGTGATCAGCTGGTGGTCACCAAGCGGGACCGGCTCGGCCGCTAGCTCGAGCATCTGATTGATCTGTCGAGGACCCTCGAGGGGCGTGGGGTGGATCTGGTGGTGCTGGATCAGAAGATCGGCACCTCCACCGCGCTGGGCCGGATGTTCTTCCAGATCCTGGGCTCCATCGCTGAATTCGAGCACGCTCTGATGAGTGAGCGCACCCGCGACGGCCTGGCCGCCACCCGCGCCCGGGGACGCACCGGTGGTCAGAGACCCAAGCTCGGCCCGCGGCAGGTGCAGCTGGCCCGGGCGATGTACGACGAACTCGATCAAGCCGGTAAGCGTCGTTACACCGTCGCGCAGATCGCCGCCGAGTTCGGTGTCACCCGTCCCACGATCTACCGGCATCTGTCTGCCTCGGGCGCGACAATGTGACCCAGCGCATGCGAGTTCGCGTGCGCGTGGAAGTGGGGTGAGCCGTGGCGGGTAGCGGGTTGACCGACACCGACCGGCGGCTGGCGATGAACCGGTTCGAGGTACTAAACCCCCCCACCTCGAAGACGATGTGCCGCTCACCAGCGCTGCCGCCGCAGCCGGTGTGCCGTTGCGAACTGCGCAGCGGTGGCTGCACCGCTACCGGGCCGGGGGTCTGGCCGGGCTGCCAGGCGCAGATCCACCGGTCGGCGCACCGACCCGGAGCTCGTGCGACTGATCGAGGGCATGGCGCTGCGCCGCCCGCGCCCCTCGCTGGCTGATCACCCGCCGCGCCGCCCGCGTCGCCGCCGAACGGGGGTGGATTCCGGTGTCCTACATCACCGTCCGCTCCATCGTCACCGCTCTCGACCCGGCCATGCTCACCCTGGCCCACGACGGTGCCGCGGCCTTCCGTGACAACTACGAGCTGGTGTATCGACGCCGCGCCGAGCGCCCGAACGTGATGTGGCAGGCCGATCACACCCAGCTCGACATCCTCATCGTCGAGGCCGGCAAGCACCGACGCCCGTGGCTGACCGTGGTACTCGACGACTGTTCCCGTGCGGTGCCCGGCTACACCGTGAACCTCGGTGCGCCGTCGGCGATGAACACGTCCCTCGCATTGCGGCAGGCGATCTGGACTAAACCCGATCCGGCCTAGCAGATGTGCGGGATCCCCGAGATCCTCTACGTCGACCACGGCAGCGACTTCATCAGCGACCACCTCGCCCAGGTCGCGGCCGATCTGAAGTTCCGGGTCGTGCACTCGACCGTGGCCCGGCCCCAGGGTCGCGGGAAGGTGGAGCGGCTGTTCGGCAGTATCAACATCGAACTGCTCACCGAACTGCCCGGCCACCTCGTCGGTGGCAGACCCGGCACCGCGCCGACGCTGTCGCTGCGTCAGCTCGACGAGGCGATCGGGCGGTTCGTCACCGGCGTCTACCATCCGCGGGTTCATTCCGAGATCGGCGTCTCACCGCAGCAGGCATGGGCCGCGGACGGGTGGCTGCCGCGCATGCCCGAGGATCTGGAACAGCTCGATCTGCTGCTGGTCACCGTGGCCACCCCGCGCGTCGTGCACCGTGACGGCATCCATTTCCAGGGCCTGCGCTACCTACATCCCACTCTGGCCGCCTACGTCCGCGAACCGGTCACTGTCCGCTACGACCCGCGCGACATCACCGAGATCCGCGTCTTTCACAAGAACCGGTTCCTGTGCAAGGCCGTCAGCCCCGACCACACCGGCGAGACCATCGGGCTCAAAGACGTGCAGGCCGCCCGCCGCGCCTACCGGCACCGGCTGCGTGAGCAGATCAACGAACGTATCCCCGTCGTGACCGACTACCTCCCCGCACCGGCACCCGCGCCGCCGGAACTGGCCCCGGCCCCTCCGCCCCGGCCGCTGCGTGCCTATCAGGAAAACTGACCATGTCGCCGCCACGAAACTGGCCGTTCATCGCCACCAAGGAACACCGCCGCTTCGTCGAGTTCGCCGACACCGTCCGACGCGACCGCACCATCGGAATATGCTATGGCGCAGCAGGAATCGGGAAAACCCTGTCCGCTTCCCGCTACGCCCGCTGGGGCAAGGCCGGGCACCTGCTACGCACCTGGAGCCCCCGCGAGGATCCCGACAAGGACGTCTACGCCGCGCTATCCCGCTCACGGGCCATGTTCTACACGCCCACCGTCGCCGCGACCCTGCGCGAACTACGCGACGACCTCAAACTGCTCTATAACCGGGTCAACATCTGCATCGACCAACACATCAACGCCGACATCCGTGAGCACCGGACAGCCGACTACATCGAACTGCTCGTCATCGACGAATCCGAATGCCTGACCGCCACCGCTATCGAGCACCTGCGCGACCAGTACGACCGCGGCGACCACGGCTCGCTGTTCATCGGGATGCCCGGCATCGAGAAAACCTTCTCCCGCTACCCGCAGCTCTACAGCCGTGCCGGCTTCGCCCACCACTACCAGCCCCTGACCGGCGAAGAACTCACCTTCGTCCTGACCCGGCACTGGCACAAACTCGGCCTCGACCTCGACCCCGACGACTTCACCGATGCCCAAGCCGTCGCCGCCGTCGCCCGTATCACCAGCGGCAACTACCGCCTCCTACAACGCCTATTCGCCCAAATCCACCGCATCATGAAAATCAACGAACTTCACACCATCACCGCCGACGTCGTCGAAACCGCCCGCAGCACCCTCGGCACACGTCGGCGCGGTGATGCGCCGGCGATGGGACCAGGCGCCGGCCGCGGCCCGGGCGCGTGGCGACGAGGGAAACCGCCGCCTGCACCAGCGGTGGCTGCGATTCGGTGAACGCCGCAAACGGCCCACGATCGCGAACGTGGCGATCGCCCGAGAGCTCGCCGGCTGGTGCTGGTCCCTGGCGGTCATGAACGACTGATCGCCACCTGATCGGCTTCCTCGGCGGACCGGTGGTGGCAGCGCGTGGATCGACCCGCGACACAACTATGAGCAGACCTCACGAGGTCGACGCTCGATGCTAGACACGCGGATGCGATCCAGCCGAAACCCCGTCCTGCGGTGTCCAACCCGCGTATATCAGTCTGACCGCGCGTCGCTCACGACACGCTCACCACAGACTCGCCAGGAAGCAACGAGGCGCCGTCGGGGTCGCTCCCCGACGGCGCCTCGCCACGCCCTCTTGACAAACTTCTCTACATATCAGCTGTTGCGGGGCATGACGTTGGTGACGCGGTGGCAGTGGTGGTGAGCTGAAGGCGGTTCTTTCGACGGCAGGATGTGAAGCGCCAACTACCACGTCCGCCGCAAGCCGAAAGAACCGCCGTGATTCACCGTAATGCCCCGCTGACAGTCGAGGGCCGCTACCGGCTCGTGCAGCGCTGCCAGACCCGGCCGATCGCTCATGTCGCCGCCGAGATGGGCCTGTCCCGTCAGTGTGCGAGCAAGTGGGTCAACAGGTTCCGCCGGTACGGTGAACTCGGCCTGCGCGACCGGTCCTCGACACCGCACCGGTCACCGACAGCGACTCCGGCCCAGATCATCGTCCGGATCGAGCAGCTGCGGCGTGAGCACAAATGGTCGGCACGACGCATCGCCACCGAACTACATACCGAGGGCACGGTGATCTCGGCACGCACGGTGAGCCGTCACCTGCACCAGCTGGGACTCAACCGGCGGCGGTTTCTCGACCCGGCCGGCGTATCGAACCGCGAACCGCGCCGCATCCTCGCCCGCCGACCCGGGCACATGGTCCACGTCGATGTGAAGAAGGTCGGAAGGATTCCGAACGGCGGCGGCTGGCGTGTGCACGGCAAGGGCTCGGACCGGGATAAGGCTGTCGCCCGCACGAAGAAGCGCGGCACCCGCACCGGCTACGTCTTCTTGCACACCGCGGTCGACGGCTTCTCCCGGCTGGCCTATACCGAGGCCCTGCCCGACAAGAAAGCCGTCACCGCAATTGGATTCGTTTTCCGGGCGCGAGCGTTCTTCGCCGCGGACGGCATCATCCACATCCAGCGGATCGTCACCGACAACGGCGCCTGCTACAAAGCAACCGACTTCGCGAAAGTCCTGCTCGGAGCGCGGCACCAGCGCATCACGCCCTATACGCCACGACACAACGGCAAGGTCGAGCGCTACCACCGGATCCTGGCCGAGGAAATTCTCTACGCCCGAGAATGGACCAGCGAAACCCAACGCGCCGACGCACCCGGCGTCTGGAACATCCACTACAACTATCATCGACCACATTCCGCCGCCGGAAACCGGCCTCCAGCCAGCCGCCTCCACGCTGGCGTCACCAACGTTGTCGGCGGAACGTGAAAACTGGATCTGGCACGGATTGCGTGATTGACCCTTGTCGGATTGCCAACGGGGCCTTGGTGATCGATGATGTCGCCGGTGTCGTGATCCCGAACCGTTG
>NZ_JBSGEZ010000146.1:0-7006 GCF_053603155.1 Nocardia sp. NPDC004260
GGTGGGGTGGGCCGGAAGCGCGGGCTGATCGATGACGATCTCGTTCACGGGGAACGAAAACGGCAGGAAGCTGTACTGCAAGCGCATCGGGGAGCCGAAGTCACAGCCGACGCTGCCGTCACCGGCGATAGCGCAGTTCATGCCACCCGCGCTGAAGTACACGGTGGCTGGATCGGCTTGCGCGGTCGCGGCCAACAGGACCGGAGCCATCACCGCCGCGGCCACGACTCCGACAACCCTACCCACGATGCGTTTCACGCAGAACTCCTCGATGATGTGATGACACACGGAACGCGAACTGACGAACCTATCGCCGTCCACCACCACCCCGTTTCAGCCGAAGGTGGTGAGCGCGCCATACCGGCGATCTATGGCACCGTCGATCGGCGAATGCCGACGACGAGGTAAGGAAACCTTTGCACGGCGCGACAGGGTCAGAAAGTGTGGTCTCCTTCGGCCGCTCACGCTGGACCCCTTCCAGGCGAACGAATCCCTCGTGGCGGGAAGCGATGCCGAGCCGGCCGCCGGTGGCCAGCCGGATACTGACAACGAGCAATTCACGTCGGGATTTGTCAGCCCTGGGAGTCAAGTTTCCGTCCCGGATCGGTTCGTCCGAGAACAGTTGGAGTCGACGGCCGCAGACTTGGAGGAGCTTTTCATCATGAACGTCCATCCCGACGTGGCGGTATTGCTCGATCTCGTCCCCGCACACCATGTGGGCGGCGAGAAGATCGACTGGGCGACCGCTGAGAACGCGTTGGGTACACCGCTGCCGAGCGACTACAAGTCCATGCTGGACATCTACGGCATGGGCAACATCGGGGAGCTGGTGATCTTGCCACCCTTCCCCAGCGATGTCCGGGGTTGGGAGACGTGCCACATCCGAGATGATGTGAAGGACGTCCGCTGGCTTTGGGTCGACGAGGGCGGAGTTCCCGACGTACAAGTGGGAGCCGATGCCGTCATGCCCTGGGGCGCCGGCATGAACGCGAATTACATGTGCTGGCTCATGACCAGCGAGGACCCCGACCAGTGGCCCGTAGTGGCCTGGCGGCGACACGTCAACTTCTGGGAGAAGAGCTGGCGCCTGTTCGATTGCGGAATGGTCCGGTTCCTGACCCGCATGATGACAGGTCAATTTGGCCCGGGGCTCCCGAAGCTGGCCCTGGGGGCAAGGTGGCGGGTGGGGGTAGGTATGTCCTGGCGGGTTGTTCGCGATCGTTTTCAGCGGCCGAATGGTGTGTCCGTTAGCCGAACCTTCAACGGACACTCCGCCGGGACGGTGGCGGCGGGCCGCCACGAGGACGAATTCGTGTCTCATATAGGCCGTACGGATAGCTTCTCGGTGAAGGGGTGCTATCCGTTACGCTTTCCGGTCATGTCCGGCACGTTGATCGGCTATGCCCGATGCTCCACCGACACCCAGGATCTCACCGCCCAACGCGACCGATTGGGTGAGCTCGGTGTGGCCGAGGAACGCATCTATCTCGACCATGGATTGACCGGTACCAGCCGTCAGCGCCCCGGGTTGGATCAGGCGCTCGCGGCGGTCCGTGCCGGTGACACCCTCGTCGTGCCGAAGCTAGACCGGCTCGCGCGCTCGGTGCCGGACGCGCGGGCGATCGGTGACGATCTGGCCGCCCGGGGTATCAAGCTGTCGCTCGGCGGGCAGGTGTACGACCCGCACGACCCGATGGGCAAGATGTTCTTCAACATCCTGGCCACCTTCGCCGAGTTCGAGGTCGACCTGCTGCGCATGCGCACCCGCGAGGGCATGGCCGTGGCCCGCGCCAAAGGCCGCCTCCGCGGCCGCCAACCCAAACTCTCGGCCAAGCAACGCACCGAGCTGCGGCGTATGCACGGCAGTGGCGAGTACACCATCGCCGATCTCGCCGGGGTATTCGGTATCTCCCGGCCCACCGTCTACCGCACCCTCCAACGCGACAACGCCACACAGCCGAAGTGACACCGCCCTCAACAGCACCCCGGCACAAGCAGGTGCGCAAGCAAGCATCCCTGATGGCAGTGAGGGTTCGGCTCGGCCGTAATCGCAGGCTCAGCCGACGATCACCGACCACACGGCCACACCGGCTCTTGCGGCGGTTGCCGGGACAAGACGAGGAAGCTGTGGCGGGAACGCCGAGGGCGTTGGTTTGCTGAACCCATCCAACGGGGTTGTTCGCGCAGCTCTCCAAGCTGCCCGAGACTTGAGCAGCAAGATTTTGAGAATCGGATCAGCCGACGCCGAACACGGCGTCAGGCCCTTCCCTCGACGACTCGAAGAGGCCGCGGAAGAATTTCGAAACGCCGACAAAGGGTTTCGTCGTGAATTCGACACCGGCGACTCGCCAGCCTCGCTGCCACTGGATGTCTCTGTCGGTGAGCAGTTGTCCGGCGTGACCGGAGCTGATCCTCGGCGGCCGTTCCGGGTGGTCACATGGAATATTGCCGGTGGTCGCCGCGCCTTGTCGACGGACGCATTCGACTATGACGAGGTGGATATGCCGTATTTCGCCGAGCAGCTGCGGCGGCTGCGCCCCGACGTCATCAATGTGCAGGAATCGGAGATCGGCCCGAACGGCTCGACAGCTCGGGAACTGGCTGAGTTGCTCGGTTACCCACACGTCTACGAGACCGAGATGTGCCCGTCACATATCAGCGACGGCAAGACGCTGAGCCTGGCTGTGATCAGCCGGTTGCCGATCGAGGATGCGTGGGCGCAGCGGTTGCCGACCACCCGGCTCGACCTGAAAGTCGGCGGTCGATCCGTAGAACCATACGACCGGTATGCGCAGCGTGTGAGCGTCGGCGGAATCAATGTGGTGAATCTGCATCCCACGCCGCTGGGGTTTTTCGGGCACAGCTATGAGGAGGGCGCCGGTGCAGAGCATGCCAGAGAGATCGGGTCTGCGGTGCGCGAGATGGTCGACGGCCCGACGGTGGTCGCCGCCGACCTGAACACCGATCGCCCAGGACTGGTGTACGGGAGCACATTCGAGGATATGGGCATGAGCGCGGCACTCGAGCCCGACGCCAGGACCGTTCCGGGCTGGGACGGCGCGCCGGACCAAATCTATTCGTCTCGGGAGTTCCAGACGGTGAACCAAGGGGTCCAGACCACCGACACCGACCATCACCTGGTCTGGGCAGATCTCGAGGTCACCAATCCGCGAGTGCTCGATGCCCTTGCCTCAGCGAGAGAGCCGAACACGTAGCTGAATCGCTGGATCGGTGACGACTGCCGCCCGGCGCTCGCCCAGTGCGATCCAGGATTCGAACCGATCCGTGTCGAGCAGTACAGTACGGGTTGGCGCATCACGTGCACGGCCAGCTCGGCGGGCACGGCTTTGTCGATGCTGGTGAGGAACTTACGGAACTCCGTCGCACGGTGGCGGCGGTGCAGTTCGCCGATCAGCGGTCTTTCCGCAGCGCGTTCTCCGTCACCCATGACAGGATCGACGTCTCCTGGCAGAAAGGCGGAAGTACCGTTGCCGCTGTGCACATTCCGGCCTCGGTGTCTACGGCTAGGATCCTGCTGCGGTAGTCACCCGCTCGACCAGGGCGCATGTCGAGGGCCTGAAGCGCCCCTCGAACGACAACGACACGAACACCTCGGCGAGACGGCCGATCTCGCGAGTCGTTCCCGCCTTTCGCCCGGCCGTGTCGGCGTCAACCCTCGGATACCTCCGGAGAGAGTGTTCTCGTTCGAGGAAACACACGGCTTCGCAACGCTGTATCTGCAATTCAGAGCCGTATCTGAGACACTTCGCGCGATCAGCGTTCATGAGGCGCTATGAGCGCGGTCGCGCGCCTCGCTGGTGGAGCGGCCCACCACCTCAGGGGCCTGCTGGGGCGAGCCAACAAGGGCCTGGTCACCTGCTACAGAACCGGCAGTGGTGAACTGCGCAACGTCGCTACCGCGCTGCCCGATGCCGATCACCGCGGCGCCGCGAGGATTCCGTGGACGCGTATTCCCAGGCCAGCGGCCATCGTAGTGGGGAGCGGCTATCTTCTGGCAGCTGACCGCCGCGACAGCGGGCCGGATCCGTCAGCCGAGGCACTCGTCTCGATGTCTCCCACGCTGGCGAAGCATTTGCGGGATCTGAAAGCGGATGGATGGACCATTCAGTGGGGCAGGGAAGGCAGCGGTAGTTACACCAGCCGCGCAGTCAAATTGATCAGCATCGATAGCGATTTGAAAGGAAACGACCTACGGGTGACGGCGGCGCTCGCCCACGAAATCGGCCACGCCTACAAAGGTGCCGCGATATCTCAGGTCACGCGACCACGAAAGGGGATGACACGCGATCAATGGATCAGAGAACAACTGTACAAGGAATTCATCGACGAAGCCGAGGCCGCACTCGTGGCCGCTCAGATACGGCAGGAGCTTATCGACAACGGCGGCACGGACGCAGAAATCGGAGACACCGGCGCCGGCGTTTTCATTCTTACTGTCGAAGCCTACGAAGCATACGCCAGCGGAAAAATCTCGCGCCAAGAAGCACGTAGCCAAATTGCGGATACCATCATGAATGATCCGACGAATGGACACTATCGAAGCTACTATCCTCGCCTCAAAAAACTATCGTACGTCTACTTCTCGCCACTCGGCTCCGTGTTGTAGTCGCACTGTCACGCGTGGCATCAGGATTTCCATGTACGCGGTGGCGGGCCATCACTTCAACGATACCATTCGGCCGCTGAAAACGGCTCGCGAACAACCCGCCAGGACATACCTACTCCCACCCGCCACCTTGCCCCCAGGGCCAGCTTCGGGAGCCCCGGGCCTAGAAGCGATCCCGTGGCAGAACCGCGCCGCGATGGTTGCCTCACTCGTCGATGCGATGGTGTGGAGCCACGATTCGGAGCTGGCGGCCCAGCGCCTCGACGAACTGACCAGCTCCTGCGCCTTGAGCTGGGGTGTGGTCGTCGATCCGATGGAGTTCACCGTCAGCCTCGACCCGGACTTCGAAGCCGAGCACTTCCAGCGCTACGCCGAAGCAGCGAGTGTGTGGGATCGCGAGTCCGCCGCGATCGACTTCGTGACCGCGCTGCCGATGCCCGAGGCCGCGAAAGACGCCGCGACACAGGCGGTCTTGGCCTGGCGCGGGCCCGAAGTCGACCCGCTGAATCCCGATGAGCATCGGGTCAGCCAAGCCCGCCGCCGCGAGCAACTCGACGTCGACCTGGCCGCCGCACGCCTCACCGCCGAGGACCGGACCCGGGTGGAGTTCGTCGTCGACTACCTGCGCGGGGAAACCTCCCGGGTGGATCTGCTCACCAGTCCGGTGGTTGTGGATCCGGGTGAGGAAGCCCGCGGGCGGGTGGCGGGGCTGCTGGAGCAGTTCGCGCGCAACCCGAAAGCGGCTCGTGAGGTCGGCAAACAGATCTCGGTGCTGACCGCCGCCGACCAAGAGCGTGTCCGCGACGTCGGCCGCGCCATCCAAGCGGGCGAGCAGGTCGATTTCGCGGTGTGGCCCGGCTACATCAACCGCGAGCAGCTGCTGGAAGAACTTCAGCTGTATGCGATGGACGCTGAGGAGCTGCGCGCAGAAGCCGACTACATCGCCGAAGCCGACATCTCCGCCGAGTCCCCGGAACGGATCGGCATCAGCGACGAGATCGGCGCCCGGGTCACCCGCATGGCCGCCCAGCGTGAGCAGCTGCTCGAGCAGGCCCGCCACGGCAAGGGGCTCACCTCGATGGAGCGCGCGCAGCTCGTGTGCACGATCGAGGACATCGACGCCGGAGTCATCGGCGGGCACAAGGAGCTGCCGGAACTGCTGTTCGCCGATGAACGCACCAAGGCCAGTGCGGATTTCCTGCGCACCGCCCGACCGGCCAGCGAGCTGTCCAACGCGACCCGGCACGAGATCACCGAGCTGATCAACGCCACCGGCGCGCTCACCCCGCGCAGCCGCGTGGACGAGCGGCTGCGGCTCGAAGTGTCCTCGATCAGCGACTCCGTCTTCAGCGTGGCCGCCGGATCACCGGGAACCAGCGTGGATCTCGACCGCCAGCAGTACACGATCAAGCGCACCGAATTGGGCAAGGCGCTGGCCCGCGCAGGGGTGGATCCGGAGGTACGCCAGCGGATCCGGGCCCTTGTCGATGACCGCGCCCGCCAGGCCGGGGAGTTCGGCCGACCGGCTGCCGCGCGCCGCCAGCAGTGGAGGGACAAGTCCGCAGCCGCTGTCGCCGCGCGCGACGACGCGATCGCTCAGCGTCAGGCCGCCTCCGCCGGCCACAGCCCACGGTCAGGACGGTGCGCGAGCCGTCCCGATCGCGCGGCGCAGGCCGCTTCGCCTGCCCCGGCCCGTTCTGCAGGACGGTGGCCGGTCCACACGTCGGGGGTGGAGCGGTGACCGACACTGAAGCCGTCGACTTGCACGTCATCGCCCGCCTTGACGATCCCGCTGGTGCGGTCGCCGATCTCTACGCTTGCGAGTTGTTCTACAGCGACGACGGCAGCGTCTACGGACGTCATGTCAGCTGCCGGTGGGAATCCGTTGCTGCCGCCCCGGGCGCCCCGGTCAGTCTCGATGCGCTCGACGCCGCGCTCACCGCCGCCGGGTACATCCGCACCGGCGAGTGGCGGCGCAAGACCACCAGCTCCGGCGCGGTGCGGTACTTCGCTGTCGCCACCCTCGGAATCGAGGACATCTGATGAAGACACCGCAGGCAACCCGGTCGCGTGTACCCGCTGTGTGGTGGCGCGGCCTGCGTCACGAGGTCGTGCACGCGCAGCGGCTGCGGCGGGCGCTGCTGTGCGCCGAGCTGCGCGGGCGGGGTGTGGCGCACACCAGCGGCGGGGACGCGGTCACCGTCCCCCAAATAGACATCTGGCCCAGGCGATTCAGGCAGTGCAAAGTAGGCCCATCCAGTTGATGTGGGAACCCCCTCACCCCCTCTACGTCAAACCCAGGTAACACCCCTCAGTCGTTTCAGTGCAACTCAACGCTTTCACCCGGGCGAAGTCGCCGGATATCGGCGGCAGCTCGAT
>NZ_JBSGEZ010000147.1:0-6965 GCF_053603155.1 Nocardia sp. NPDC004260
CGACGGCCTCATCCACAAACTCGGCCCAGGCCTCTACAGCGCCACCGCCTGGTCACCCGAAACCCTTGCATGACAAGCGAAAACACTAACTACCCACCGCTCACCGGCGACCGGGCCACCGCCCGAGGACGCGCCGATCTGCCCGGCCTGCTTTTCGCGCGGCGAAATTCGTGTGGGCTTCGGCGGCCTGCTGGTCGGCCGTTTCATTAGCCGTTGGGGTTCAGCTTGCCGGTCCGATGGGGAGGTTTACTGCGGATGGGTGTTGCGGGTCGTGGAAGATCAGCTGGTCGGCGGCGTGCAGGGCTGTGGCGGTTGCGCGGGGCTCGCCGGTGCCGGGGTTGCGGTTGTAGCGGGGGAAGGCCCCACTCGAGATCTGGACCCGTATGCGGTGGCCGCGTCGGAAGCGGTACGCCGTGGGCCACAACTCGACTGTCGCACAGGATGTTTTGTCAGCGTCGGTGATGCTGGTCAGGCCGTCGCATATGTTTGTCGACTTTCCCTGCTCGTCGACGTCGCACAGCCGGACGAACACGTCCGCGTAGGACAGGCTGGAGCGGAACCAGATCTCGGCGCTGACCTCGCCGATGACTTCCACATCCTGGTCGAGCATGGGAGTGGTGTAGGTCAGCACGTCGGGCCGGGCTTCGAGCGCGGCATTGTCGACCGAGCCGCCTTTGACGGTGGGGAACAGGCGGACTCCGCCGACCGCGGGAGTGGGCGAGCGGGGGTCGTAGTGGTAGCCGTCAGGGTCGGATTCGGTGGGTGTGTCGGTGGCCAAAGTGCCGTCGGGCTGCAGATGGAAGCGCTGTGCGGCGTACTCGGGTGGTGGCCAGGAGGTGAAATCACGCCACTGGTCCTGGCCCATGACGAACAACCGGACCGGTGCACGCGTGGACGGCTGTTGTCCAGGCGCGAGGGGCAGTCCGAACTCGAGGGCCTCACGGGCGGCGGTCCCCCACATCGGAAACGAGTCGTGGCACCATGGGCCGATCGTCAGCCGGGCGGTGCGACCGGCTTCCTGCAGTACTCGGAAGTCGCGGAGCTGGCCGGGCAGGAAGATGTCGTACCAGCCGCCGACAAGACTTGCCGGGACCGCGACGTCGGCGACCCGGTCCCGATGGTCCAGCGCTGCCCAGAACGGGTCGGCGGCGTCATGGGTGAGGATGTTCTGGAAGTAGTCCGACCGGTGGCCCAGCGCCGTGGTGTCGGCCGTGTTCAACGGCAGACTCCACAGGGCGCGGTGATCCTTCTTCGCGGCGGCCAGTGTCCGTAGCATGGCAAACCGCTTCTCCTGGCGAGCCACCAGCAGTGCCCAGCCGAACGGTGTCTCCAGCGAAAGCCCGTCGCTGCGGAGGAATTCCAGGGTGAGGGCCGAGTCGGCGACCGCCGGTATCATGGCCTTGACCTGGGGCGGCGCCTGATCGGCGACGGCCCATTGGGCGAAACCGAGATAGCTGAACCCGACCAAGACGATCGACTCGCCGAACCACGGTTGCGTGATCACCCAGTCGAGAGTGTCCAGGCCATCCTCCCGTTCGCAGCGCAGCGGATCGAACGGGCCGTCCGAGCCGAAAGTGCCGCGCGTGCTCTGCACCAGCACCTGGAAACCACGTTCGGCCAACGGCCGCGCCGCCTGCTGGCCGAAAAATCGCGCGCGTCCATACGGGCAACGCACGACCGCTGTCGGCAGACCGTCACCCCCGGATGCCGGAGCCCAGTGATCAGCCAGCAGGACCGCGCCGTCCCGCATCGGTACCCGAAGATCACGCTGGATGACGACATCCCTGGTCAACGGCGGGGGCAGCTTCTGAATCCACTGCATGAAACGGCTGTTCAGGTTCAAGATCACCTTCCGAGAGGGCTGACCGCGGCCGTGGCATGGGACGTACGCCGCAGGATCCGACGATCCGAGCTGTCGCTGTCTTACAGCCGCTCGATTTCCAACATTCGCTGCTCGAAACTGGCACCAGATCGAGGGAGCCCCGGCATCCACCGACCGAAAAAGGCAAGATCGCAACTGGTCAACGCGACACGATCCGATCAGTCGACGAGTCGATTGTCCCCGTTGGCCCAAGGGAATGAACCGCTGTCGAGTCGAGCACCTGCCCAGCCTGCCCAGCAGCCGACGCCTCCGCTATTGGGCAAATTCCTACGATGACCACTACGCGGTCAACCCTCACTGTCACGAAAGTGCTCGTGACGAAGGAGTCACCTCCCCGCGCACGAACGAGGCGATCACCAGATCACCCGCACCGCGCAACCGTGGTTCGACCATGGGGAACAGGCCGATCCACCGTTGGTTCTCCTCGTAATTAGCGCCGGATCGGGCGGAAATGCTCCTCAACCCCGGTCAGCGGATGCCGAAGTGGCGCGCGCGCAGCTCGGCCAGCACACGGCCCACCGCAGCCCGGTCGGCGTCGGTGAGCGCGGCCAGATCCGCCATCGAGTAGTTGCCGCGCTGGGCGAGGATGCCACCGACCGCGTGCAGCACGACCAAGTCGTGGGCCTGGCGGGTGGTCGAGGCGAGTTCGGCGATCACCTCATCCAGCCACGGCACCTCACCGCGTTCGGCGCGTCCACCCCCCGCGCTCGACAACACCGCGTCGAACGCTTCCGCGATATCGGTGTACACCGCACCGCGAGCGTCATCACGCCCCACCCCGTCCAGCCTTGTCCGCCGGTCCGCATGGCGCAAACGGTGCGTCCGGTTCACCGGTGCGAGATCGATCCGCGCCGCCGGATGGCTGCCGAACCTCGCCGGGGCGCGGCGGGCGGTTTCATCGCGGCCGCCACGGCGTCGGCGGGGCGGGAACGGGGAGTTTTGCTCGGAGAGTCTTATCTGTAGGCGTCGGAGCGTTTGGCGATGAGGTAGATCGTGATCAGGGCTTCGTCGTCGTCGATCTCGTAGACGATGCGGTACTGGCCGATGCGGATGCGCCAGTCGCTGTGGGTGCCGACCAGCTTTTTCGCGCCGTGGGGGCGCGGGTCGGCGGCCAGGCCGATGATCGCCTGAAGCGCTGCTTCCAGGACGTCGCGGGGGAGTTTCTGAAGCTGTTTGAGGGTGTCGAGGTGGAGGGCGATCCTCACGAGGCCAGAACTGTCTGCGGGTCGATACCCAGGGCCTCGACCATCTGCGACATCGACATCGTCTCGAACGGGGTTTCGCGCAGTCGGCGCAGCCGCAGCGCGTCGGCCAGGTCGGCGTGCTCGTGGAGGCGTTCGTAGTCGGCCATGCTGACCAGGGCCGCGATCTCGGTGCCGGAATCGGTGATGATGACTTCTTCGCCGGTGGTGGCGACCTCGCGGGCGATCGCGCCGAGTTTGGCCCGCAAACCCCTCAGGGTGTGTGTACGCATGGTTGACATGTTACTCCGGCATGGCCTGCCAGATGGTTGCCGAAAGCACCGCGAAGAAAGATTCGTGAACCGGCCTCGGCACCAGACACAGCAGCTGCGGCGCATCAGCCGGACAGACCGGCGACCGAGGGCATCCACGGACAACGGCCAAGAAGCTGCGGAGAAAGATTTCCGGACCGTTGCCGGTCGTCGTCATGCGAAAGGGAGGGGTTACCAGCCCCGGCGACAACACCCCGAGCCTACAGTCGTGTAGCGATCGGTGAATGCCGCACAGAGACCGACCGATGAATTCGCTGACCAGTTGCCATAGGATCGAGGGAGTCGTCGCCGGGGGGTGCCGGGATCCTCGCCTGGGACCGGGACTCCCTGCCCCTTGCAGCGGCGACCGGCAGCGGCCTGGGAACGCATGCTTCTCCTTCCGGGCCGCTGTTCGTGGCCTGCCGACGATGCGAAGGCCAGGCGAGCACCCCGGACCAGCAGGCCGCCGTGCGCGCCGACGCCGCGGCGATCGACGAACTCGCCGGACTCACCGACGAGGTCCTCGACATCTGCGACACGACCTGTCGCAGAGGGGCAGGATTCACGCGGAGACCCGGTCGATAGATGCCAGTCATAGTGCGATGTCAGCGAGTGTCCTTATGGTTGGGCGCATGACCGACATCGCGCCCCTGGCTGCCTCCACGCGGGCGGTGTTCGGCGACCCGGGCGTGCATGCAGTCGTCCGGTCCGGGCGTACCGTGCACGCGGTCAGCCTCGGCCAGTGGGTCGGCGACGAAGAAGTCCCGGAGTTGTCGTGCCACACCGGCGTGGCCGGATGGTCCCCTACGGCGCTGGCACCGACCCGGGCGGAAGTCACCTGCGCCCGATGCCTGCGCAAACTCGGCGGATCCGCCTTTCCAGCGCACCAGCTTCCGCTCTTCGACGACGAACACCTGCGCGGATAGCCCTGCGCTCGAGCCTCGACGGCCGGGGGTTTCTGTTCAGGGACCCATCTGTGACGGCCCGCCCCCGGTGGGTGAGGTTTCGGGGCGGGCCTGCCCATCGCCGCGTGCAGAACGTGGATCACGTCGGGACACCCCCCGCCGCCCCACCCCCAGCGACTACCAGCACGATGAAGTACCACCTGCGCCGAGCAGGAACCCGGGATCACTGGTGCCCGTCAGGAGGCAAGGAGCATCCATGCGGACTCCCGCGGTAGCACGAATCAAATTGGGGTGGATGCGGTGGGTTACCTGGGTGGTTGCGCTTGCGCTGGTGGTGTCGGGAGTTTTGGCAATGGAACCGGGAATGGCTGTTGGCGAGCCCGCGACGTCCAGGGCGGACACCGGGTCGTCGGAGGGTTACCAGGCGCCACCGGAGAGCTCCGGGCTTGCGGCCCGGCCGGGCATCGACCGCATCGAGCCGATCACTGATCGTTGGCTGCGGGTGTTCGTGCAATCACCCGCGATGAAACGTGTCGTGCAGGTGCAAGTGCTCCTGCCGGACGACCGTAGCCGTGCGCGCCCCACCCTGTACATGCTCGACGGTCGCGGTGCTCCCGAGAACACCAGCAGCTGGATAGAACACGGTCGTGCGGTGGAGTTCTTCACCGACAAGAGTGTCAACGTCGTGTTCACCAACGGCGGTCCTGCCAATCTCTACACCGACTGGCAGCGCCGCGAGCTTGTGCTGGGCACCAACAAGTGGGAGACCTTCCTCACCCGTGAACTGCCGCCGCTGATCAACGCACACTTCGAAGGCAACGGACGTAACGGGATCCAGGGGGTCTCGATGGGCGCCGGAGCAGCGATGATGCTCACCTTCCGTACACCGGGGCTGTACTCCGTCGTCGCGGGGCACAGCGGCTGCTACACCGTCGCCTCCGGCCCTGGTCAGACGCAGGCCCGCTCGATCGTCAAAACCTATAATGGCGATCCGGACAACATGTTCGGCCCACCCACCGACCCGGACTGGCTGGCCCACGACACCATGGCACACGCCCAAGCCCTGCGCGGCACAAAGATCTGCCTCTCCAGCGGCGGCGGTATACCCGGCGAACACGACGTACCCGGCCGGGTGGAGCTTCCCGACGCGATCACCATTGGAGGGCCCCTCGAAGCCGGAGCCTACGAATGCGCTCACGCCCTCGCCGCGCGGCTCACACAACTACAGATCCCCGCGACGGTGAACCTGCGGGCCGCCGGCACGCACTCCTGGCCGTACTGGGCCGACGAACTGTCCCGCCCCTGGCCCACCATCACCGAAGCGCTCCACGCGCACACCCACTGACCAACCCGCCGGGTGCTGACAGCATCCAGGCGTTCGGTATGGGAACTCATCGGCTGCTGGTGAGCGACTTTCGTGGCACGCTGAATGCATGCACTTCGAGAGTACTGTCGACATCGATGCGAGTTCTGAAACGGTCTGGCGGATCCTCACCGATGTCGAGGCTTGGCCGGAATGGACCGCATCCATGCGCAGGGTGCGACGGCTGGACAGCGGCGAGTTCACGGTCGGCAGCCGTTTCGAGGTCGACCAGCCCTGGCTGGCCACCGCTGTCTGGACGGTCACCGACCTCATCCCGGGCAGGAGCTTCACCAGTCGTGCGAGAAATCCTGGAATCACCACCACCGGCGGCCATGAGCTGACCGACCGGGACGGCTCGGTCACCGTCCGCCTCACCATCGACCACGCTGGATCGCTGGGATGGCTGTTCGGGTGGGCCACCGCCCACCTGACCCGTCGCTACCTCGCACTCGAGTCCCGCGGCTTGAAGCAGCGCGCCGAATCGCAGTAGACACGATATCCGCCAGCCCGCCACCGATCGACCACCTGATCAACGACATGGCCTTGCCGACACTCATGGACGTCGTGGAAGGCCGGTGGGGGCGTTGACGTAGACATCCATGAGCGGGCTACCTGATGTTCAGCCTCTGATGGCAGCGTCAACTGCCGCTTCGACGTGCAATCTGGTAGTCGGGAAAAGCGGAACCGGACTGTCGGCCGGACTTACTAGTAGTTCTATCTCGGTGCAGCCGAGGATGATCCCCTCAGCTTCCCGTGCGACGAGATCGTTGATCACCTGATGGTAAGCGATGCGTGATTCGGTGCGGATGATGCCCTGACACAGTTCGTCGTAGATGACGCGATGCACCAGCTGACGACCGGCGTCGTCGGGGACGAGAACCTCTAGTCCGTGACCGGCGAGTCGGTCACGGTAGAAGTCCTGCTCCATCGTGAACGCCGTGCCGAGCAACCCCACCCTCGACAGGCCAGCCGCCAGGACGGCATTCGCTGTGGTGTCTGCGAGATGCAGGAGCGGCACTGGTGTCGAGGCGGCTACCTGATCCGCGACCTTGTGCATAGTGTTGGTGCAGATCAGCAGGAGCTCCGCCCCAGCTGCCGTCAACGCTCGCGCGGCGTCGGCCAATACGTCTCCTGCCTCTCTCCAAGCCCCGGCGACCTGCAGCTGTTCGATCTCGGCAAAATCGACCGAGTACAGGATGCATTTCGCCGAGTGTAACGCCCCCATACGTGAACCGTCCTGGACTGGCTGGAGACTCCTGATATAGCAAGGGAGACTGTCAGCCATGGCGGCACCACGGAAGTTCGACGAGGGGACTCGCGCTC
>NZ_JBSGEZ010000148.1:0-6900 GCF_053603155.1 Nocardia sp. NPDC004260
GTACGCGCCGCATACGCCACCATCACATCCCGCACCAACGGACCCATCGACGACGCATCCGCCGCAATGTGATGCACCACCACCGCCAGCACATATTCCCGCGGCGCATCCGCGATCCGCAGCAGCCGCACCCGCACGGGCACTTCGGCGGTCACGTCGAACGGAGTCGCAGCGAGCGTGTACACCTCGCTCGCGACCTCGTCCACGCCGATCGCATGCGCGCCCACATCCAGCGCCACCTGCCCGGCGGCCAGAACCACCTGCACCGGACCATCCGCGGTCTCCGGATACACCGTGCGCAATACCTCATGGCGTGCCACCACGTCGTGCAGCGCCGCGCCCAGCGCGGCGACATCCAGTTCGCCGGTCAACCGCAATGCGAAGGGCAGATTGTAGGCCGCGGAACCGGCCGCGGCGGCAGCGCCGTCCACGTGGTCGAAGCGGTTGAGGAACCACATCCGCCGCTGCGCCAACGACAACGGCAACCGCTCCGGCCGGGCGATGCTCCCCAGCTCCACACCACGCTCACCGTGCGTGTGCGACTCCAGCGCCGCCGCCAACCCGGCCACCGTCGAGGTCTCGAACAGCGCCCGCACCGGCACGCGAGCATCGACCGCCGCACCCAAGCGCGCCGCCGCCTGCGTGGCGACCAGCGAATTGCCACCGAGCGCGAAGAAGTCGTCATCCGCGCCGACTCGGGTCACACCGAGTACCTCGCCAAACACACCCGCCACGATCTCCTCGACCGCTGTCGCGGGCGCACGGAACTCACGCGCGGTGAAGGCAGGTTCGGGAAGCGCCTTACGATCGAGCTTGCCGCTGGAATTCAGCGGCAACGCATCCAGCGCGACGATGGCGGCCGGAACCATGTAGGCGGGCAGCGTTTCCCTGATTGCCGCGAGCAGCTCGTCTTGCTCGATCGAGTACCCCGGCGCGGGGACCGTGTAGGCGACGAGCTGGTCACCCAGCGACGAAGGCGCGACCACGGCCACCGCCTGGCTCACCGAAGGCTGCGCCAGCAGCGCCGTCTCGATCTCGCCCAGCTCGATCCGCTGCCCACGGAACTTCACCTGGAAATCGGTCCGGCCGAGATAGTCCAGCCGATGCGGCAGCGCTTGGGTCGGGGCGCGCCAGACCACCAGGTCACCGGTGCGGTACATCCGCTCGCCGTTGCCGAAGGGGTTGGCGACGAACCGGTCCGCGGTGAGATCGGGACGCCGTACATATCCGCGGGCCAGCTGATCACCGGCCAGGTACAGCTCACCGGGCACACCCGTCGGCACGGGTTGCAGATGCGCGTCCAGCACATACACCTGGATGTTCCACTGTGGCACGCCGATCGGCACGGAACGCTCGTCCGCGGCCGTCGCGGGCCAGTAGGTCACCGACACCGCCGCCTCGGTCGGGCCGTAGAGATTGTGCACGGCCGCGTCGGTCACCGTGCGCACCGCGGCGACGGTCTCCGGCGGCAGCGCTTCGCCGATCACGAAGATGTCGCGCAAAGTGGGGCACGACCCGGGAGCGGTGTGCGCGGCGAAGACCGTCAACATGGACGGCACGAAGTCCGTCACCGTCACACCTTGCGCCGCAATGGTTTCCGCGACGTACACCGGATCGCGGTGCCCGTCGTTGGCGGCGACGACCAGCTTCGCCCCCACGCGCAGCGGCAGGAAGTACCCCCACAGCGAGACGTCGAAGGTCGTCGCGGTCTTCTGTAGGTACACGTCGTCGGCGTCCAGCGGATAGGCCGCGAGCATCCAGCTGATCTGGTTCTGGATCGCGAAGTGCGAGACCGCCACGCCTTTGGGCCTGCCGGTCGACCCAGAAGTGAAGATCACGTACGCCGGATGGTGCGGCGACACCGGACGCACCAGTTCTTCCGCGCGAACGGGGCTGTCGTCGAATCGGTTCGGATCCAGCGCGTCCAGCAGCAGGACCGCGGTGCCTTCCGGCACGTCGACCGCGTCGGCGGAGGTCGTGAGCACGCAGACCGGCTGCGCCGTGTCGAGGATGTGCGCGATGCGTTCGGCCGGATGATCCGGATCCAACGGCACATACGCCCCACCCGACGCCACCACCGCATACATCCCCACCACGAGATCCAACGACCGCCGGACCGCCAACCCCACCAACGACTCCGCACCCACACCCTGCGAAATCAACAAACGCGCCAGCCGATTCACCCGCGCATCGAACTCACGATAAGTCAGCTCGGCGCCCTCGTGCACCAAGGCCACCTCGTCCGCGTACGCCTCCGCGGCGCGCCGGTAACCGTCGAGCAGTAACTCGGCGGGCACCGGGTACCCGGTGCTGTTCCACTCGAGCAGGATGCGTTCGCGCTCGGCGGGAGCCAGCAGGTCGATCGCGCCGATCGGCCGATCCGGCTCGGCCGCGACGGCGGTCAGCAACAGATCCAGCCGCCAGGCGAACTCGGCGATCGTCCGCTCGTCGAACAGGTCGGTGGCGTAGGTGAACATCGCCCTGAAACCCGTGGCAGGCCCATGGGCGGCGGGCACCACGGTCAATTGCAGATCGAATTTCGCCGTTGCGCTGTCGAACTCGACCACCCGAGCGGACAGGCCGGGCAGAACTATCTCGGGCATGCTCAGGTTCTGGTAGAACAGCGCCACTTGGAACAACGGATGATGCGCCTGCGAGCGCACCGGGTCCAGCACCTCGACCAGCCGCTCGAACGGCAACTCGGCATGCGAGAACGCGCCGAGATCCGTTTCTTTCGTCTGTTCGACCAGCGCACGGAACGACGCGCCGAGATCGATCCGGGTGCGCAGGACCAGCGTGTTGACGAACATGCCGATCAGCGGATCGAGTTCCCGCTCGCCCCGGCCCGCCACGGGCGTGCCGATGGTGATGTCGTCGGTGCCGGTGAGCCGGGCGAGCAGCACCGCCAGGGCGCTGTGCACCACCATGAACTCCGAGGCGCCCGCGCTCTGTGCCAGTTCGGCGAGACCTCGGTGCACGGAGGCGTCCACCACGAAGGTGTACTCCGCGCCCCGGCCGGAGGCGACGGCTGGACGCGGCCGGTCCGCGGGTAGGTCGATCCGGTCCGGGATGCCCGCCAAGGCGTCGCGCCAGTAGGCGATCTGGGCCGCGGCCACCGAATCCGGGTCGTCCTCGTCGCCGAGCATCGCGCGTTGCCACAGCGTGTAGTCCGCGTACTGCACGGGTAGCGGTTGCCACGACGGGCGGGCCCTGTTGCGCCGGGACAGGAACGCGCTGAGCAGGTCACGCAGGAACGGCGCGACCGAAGCGCCGTCGGCCGCGATGTGGTGCACCACCACAACGACAACGTGGTCACCGGGACCGATCTCGGCCAGTGCGATGCGCAGCGGCACCTCCGCCGCGACGTCGAAGCCGGTCAGCGCGAATCCGCGCAGCCAGTCCGGTAGCTCGTGCTCGGCGACCGGCTTCGGCGCGAGGTCGGGAACGACCTCCGCGGCGGGCAGCACCACCTGATACCCAGTACCGTCCACCGCCGGATACACCGTCCGCAACGTCTCATGACGCCCGACCACATCCGCCACCGCCGCCTGCAACGCCGCCACATCCAACACACCCGACAACCGCACCGCGAACGGAATATTGTTCGCCGCGGACCCGGTATCGAACTGATTCAAAAACCACATCCGCCGCTGCGCGGGCGACAACGGCACCCGCTCCGGACGCTCCACCGCCACCAACGCGCGCCGGTCGCCCGCGCCCTTCAACGGCTCCAACCGCGCGGCGAGCGCGGCGACGGTGGGGCTTTCGAAGATCAGCCGCGCGGGCACCCGCGCCGCGATGGCGGCCCCCAACCGGGCCGCGGCCTGCGTCGCGATCAGCGAGTTGCCGCCCAGCTCGAAGAAATCGTCGTCCGCGCCGACCGGCGCGCCAGGGCCCAGCAGTTCGGCGAACACCTCGCCGACCAACTCCTCGAGCGGGCCGACCGGCGCGCGGAACACCTTGGTCTGCAACCGCGGCGCGGGCAACGCCTCGCGGTCCAATTTGCCCACCGGAGTCAGCGGGATCTCGTCCAGCACCATGACGACCGTCGGCACCATATGCGCGGGCAGGCTCTGCTCGGCGAACGCGGCCAGTTCGGCCGCGTCGGCGTCCATCCCGGGCGTGGCGTGCACATAGGAGACGAGGATGGTCGCGCCGCTGTCCAGATGGTGGCCGACGGTGACCGCGAAATCCACCGTCTCGTGCGCCGCCAGCACCGCATCGATCTCACCGAGCTCGATACGGAAACCGCGAATCTTCACCTGGAAATCGTTGCGACCCAGATACTCCAACTCGCCATCCGGCGTCCAACGCACCAGATCACCGGTGCGATAGAGGCGCGATCCATGCGCGTCGAACGGGTTCGCCACGAAGCGGGACGCGGTCAGTCCCCGCCTTTCGTGATAGCCCCGGGCAAGTTGCGCACCGGCGATGTACAGCTCCCCCACGACACCGCTTGCGACCGGGACCAACCGCTCGTCCAGCACGTATTCGGTGACGGCCCGGATCGGCGCGCCGATCGTCACCGGTTCCCCCGGCACCAGCGGCGCGCTGATGTTCGTCATGATCGTCGTCTCGGTCGGGCCGTACCCGTTGAAGAACTCACGGGTGCGCCCACCCGACACCGGTAGCACCCAGCGCCGCACCAGCTCCGGCGGGCACGCCTCGCCACCGGCCACCACCACACGCAACTCGTCCAACCCCGCCGGATCCACCGACGCCAGCGCGGCCGGCGTCACGAACGCATGCGTCACGGCCTCCCGGCGGATGAGGGACGCGAATTCCTCGCCGCCGAACACCGTGGGGGACGCGACGACCATGGTGGCCGCGCCACCCAGCGCGAGCAGCAACTCCAGCACCGACGCGTCGAACGACGGCGACGCGAAATGCAACGTCCGCGACGCACTCGTCACCCGATACCGATCACGCTGCTCGGCACAGAAGCTCGCCAACCCCGCCTGCGTGACGACGACGCCCTTCGGCTTGCCCGTGGAGCCGGAGGTGTAGATGACGTAGGCGGGATGCTCCGCGCGCAGCGGACGAACCCGATCGGTGTAGGTCACCGGATCGGCCGGGAACTCATCGAGCCGCCGGGCGCAAGTCGCGGTGTCGATGGCCAGCCACTCGACCCGGCCCGGTAGGTCACCGCGGAGTTCCTCCACGGTCAGCCCGAAGACCGCGCCCGAGTCGGCGACCATGTGCTCGACCCGGTCGGCCGGATAATTCGGATCCACCGGCACGAACCCCGCACCGGTCTTGGCCACCGCCCACACCGCGACCACCGACTCCACCGAACGCGGAACACCGACCGCGACCAGATCCTCCGGACCCACCCCACGATCGATCAACAAACGCGCCAAACGCGTGGACCGTACGTCCAGCTCGGCATAGCTCAGCGCGGCCAGCGTTGCGGTCGCGTCGGCGAACACCACGGCCGCGCCGCTCGGGTTGGCCTCGACGGCGGTGGCCATCAATTGCGGCAGAGTGGTGACGCGAGGGCGGCGGGTCCGGGTCGGGCGCACACGCGCCGGGCGGGTCATACGCGCACCGCTTCCGCAGTCTCGTCACACCGCTGCCCGACCGCCCGAACCATCGTGCTGCCTCACCCTGTCTATCGTCGCCGCACGCACGTCACCATGCTCCCCACCCTGGGATCATCGAACGTGCGCAGGTCGATCGTTACCTGACCACCGGCGCACGCCGAGCGCGACCGGCCACGACCCTGGGGTTTCGGGTCGAAAACGGACGCACGTGACGAGTGCCGCGGTTGATTATTACCTGCCGACGCGCGATTGGGGTCGCGACGTCGGCAGGGATGGTCAACGGCGAGCGTCGAGCAGAGCGGCCAGCTGCGGTCCGATCACCGCGAGCGCCTCCGGTGTGGCCATCCGAGCGTGGGTGACCTCGACCGGCCGGTCGACGACCATGCCTTGGACGTACGGCCACCAGTCGGCCGCGGCGGCGCGCAACTCGTCGGTGGGATCGGCGATCGCCGCGCTGAAGTACTGCACGGTGCCGCGGAATACTCCGGGCCGGTGCTCGGCGATCAACTCCGCCGAGCGGACCGCGGTGCGGTAGATCCGGCGCAGCCGCTCGGGAGTCACCGCGACCAGATCGGCCGGGATCATGGCGTGCAACGCGGCCAACGACTCGTCGTCGAGCTCGTAGACATCGCCGTCCGCGGTGACCGCCGTGCCGAGGCCGAGTTCGGCCAGGGCCCCGCGCACCGCCGCGCGGAATCCGACCACGTCCGGATTCGGATGGCTGTCCATCATGGCCAGCAACTCCACCTGCTCGCCCGCGTCCTGCAACCTGGTGGCGATGGCATGGGCGAGCACGCCGCCGAGGGACCAGCCGAGCAACCGGTACGGACCCTGTGGTTGTACCGCCCTGATCTCGGACAGGTAGCGCTCGGCCAGTTCGTCCAGCGAACCGGGCAGCTCGACGTCCTCCGACAACGCGGGCGATTGCAGGCCGAAGATCGGCTGCTCGACGGGCAGGAACTGCGCCAGACCCGCGTACGACCAGGCCAAGCCGTACATCGGATGCAGACAGAACAGCGGGGCCGCCGATCCACTCGCCCGGATGGGCAGCAGCACGTCCAGCGCCGCGGTGGCGTCGGCGTCGCCCGCGTCGATGCGCGCGGCCAAGCCCGCCACCGTGGCGTCGGTGAAGAACCACTGCACCTGCACCGTCGCTCCGGTCGCGTCCCGCAGCCGTCCGGCCACCTGGGCCGCGAGCAACGAGTTACCGCCGAGCCCGAAGAAATCGTCGTCCAGGCCGACGCGGTCGGCGCCGAGCAGTTCGGCGAACACCTCGGCCACCGCCTGCTCCACCGGCGAACTCGGCGCGCGGTAGGCGGCCGTGCTGACGATCTCCGGCGCGGGCAGCGCCCGGCGG
>NZ_JBSGEZ010000149.1:0-6757 GCF_053603155.1 Nocardia sp. NPDC004260
AACAATCCGTGAAGGCGATGGGCACACGTGAACCAGCACGTGCCGGTAGCGTTCCCTCACGCCAAGGTGCGACTGTGGATCAGTGCCGCAGCCGCGTCAGGGGCGGTGGTGCTGGTGTCGATGGTCAGGTCGGCCGTCGCGATTACGGGAGTCTCGTCCCATGCCTTCAGTCGTTCGGAAGTGTCGCCGGTAGCTCGGTCGACGATTCGTGCGGCGGCGGTCTCCCGTGAGCAACGAAGTGCGATGATGGTCCACTCCACGTTGGGAAACGCTTCCGTAACTGCTGTGATCACCTCGGGCTGTCCGGCGTGGACGACAGGAATCGCGTGGGCGTCGATAAGCTCGTCGAGTCCGTGCCGATCGATGCCGTATCGGGCTCGGTATCGCCGGTTCTGCCAGATCAGACTTCCAGCCGCTTGTAAGGCGTCGAACTCGGAGGCCGTGGTCATCCGGTATCCGGTGGTCCGGCCAGGACCTTCCTTCAGTCGCTCGTAGAGTCGATACCTGGAATCGAGCCGGGATAGGGCTGCGGTAATAGTGTCCTTGCCTGTTGCTGGTGCTCCGTACAGAAGAATCCCGGCGTTCATCGTGATTCTGACCGGAAGGAATCGACCAGGCGCTTGGCCTGGGTTTTGAGAGGTTCGCTACCAGGATCGTTGTCGATCAAAACGTGCTCGGTTCGTGGCCGGAAGTCCAGGTCGAGGTTCGCAACGTATTCGTCCCAGTGCGCGAGCTTGTGCGCATCGCGCCCAGCTCCGCGCTTCTTCAGATACATGTGCATCGTGTCTATCGAGCACTGGACCCAAACAAACATTGGGATGGCATCGTTCGTCTCGGCCGACGCAATGGCCTTGTCGAGCCACGCTTGGTTGTTGAACTCACGGATGTACGGCGCGGTAGCGATTACCGAGTTGCCGCACTCGACGTTCTCCTCGATGACGGCGGCAAGGGCGTCGTACTCGCGCGGGCGGATTCGGTCGAAGTAGATGGCGGAGTCGCGGTCGTTGACACTGTGTCCGAGGTCTTCGAGTGCAGGTTCAATCAGCGGACGAGCGATGGTGTCCTTATCGAGGATTGCCCAGTTCGTCAGACGGGCAAGCGTGCGGGCAAACTCGCTCTTCCCGCTCCCAGGAAAGCCGCCTACTCGTACGATTCGTGGCCGAACCGGGCGCATAGGTGATGACAGGGTGCGTCCGAGTTCAGCGGGTGTAGTTACGAATCGGCCGGATCGGTCCCTGGCCGTGATGTAACCGTCCTTCGCGAGGATCTCCATTGCGTCAGTGATGGTTCGCTGACTCGCTCGGTACTCCTCGGCTAGCTGTCGCGTCGTCTTAAGCCGCTCGCCATCACGGAGACGGCCTGACTCGATGTCGTTCCGGATGTCTTGCGCGATGCGTTCCGGCGCAGACGGCGAAGCGTGGTCACGATCCGGCACGAACTCTCCTTCGGTAGTAGTTGCTACACGCAGGGTATCAGTCTGCGCTGACAGGCTGACCTGCGGATATCTGTCCTCTGATAGTTGCTGAGTATTCACATATAAAAGCACTTGCTCTGGTAGGGAAGCGGTTGCTACCGTAGTGATGTACGGCACAGAGGGTGCATTCAAATTCGCAGAATCCAAGGAGATTGAGCAATGGCTTTGAAAGACGTGTGGTTCAGCGTGGACTTCGCGGAGGCGTTCCCGATGGGCCTGTTGCTGGTGGGTGAGATCGCGCCGGTGACGGAGTTCAGCCGGGATCGGAACGCGCCGAAGATTCAGAAGCAGGACTACGACTTCGAGGGCAACGGCACGGGTAAGCGGTTGTGGAAGGGCACCGTGATGGACCCGACGGGGATGGGTTCGAAGAACGCTTCGTTCGATGTGACGTTTGTGTCGGATGTGCAGCCGGTGCCGTCGGCGTCGCCGGTGTCGCAGGGCGTGACCCCGGTGGTGCTGGAGGGCTTGCAGATCAAGCCGAAGCTCGCGGGTTCGGGGGAGTTCAAGTCGATCGGCTGGGTTGTCCGTGCGACCGGGATTGCGGGTGACAACTCGGGTTCTAAGCAGGCTCCGGCCGATCCGGGTGCGGCGCGCCCGACCGGTAAGGCGGCGTGATCATGTCGTTCTTCAACACCACCGTTTCCGGTTTTGACGGGATCACCGCCGAGTACCACCCCGAGCGCGAATCGACCTATGACGGCGGTGTGATCCCAGCGACGGTTTTCATCGAGTTGTCCGGTGGGAATGCGTATTTGAGCTTGAGCATCGAGGATGCCCGCACGCTGGCGCAGGCCCTGCCGGGTGTTCTGGCAGAGCACGATGCCGTGGTGTCCGCGTCGGCGGATAAGGCGGCGTGATGAGTGCGGCGGATCAGCAGCAGTCGGGGTGGAAGCGCTGGGCTCGCTGGTCCGCCGCGGTCATCAGTGTCGCGGTAGCGGCGGCGGCGTTCCGGCTGTCGTTCACCACCCTTCGCGACCTCGGGGTGCTGGCGCGGATTCCGGCTGATGATGCCTGGTTGTTCCCGCTGATCGTGGACGGCACGATCTTGCTGGCCACCGCTGGCGTGCTGGCCTCGGATGAGAAGTCCGACCGCCGGTTCTTCGCCTGGGTGCTCGGTGTCGGTGCGGCGGTGTCGGTGGCGGGCAACAGTATTCACGCAGTGGCCTCGGGTCACCCGTTGCCGGGGTGGGCGGCGGCTGTGGTCGCGGCGGTGGCACCGATAAGCCTGCTGGCCGACACTCACGGGCTGGCTCTGTTGTTCCGCAGGGTGCAACGCGTCCCGGCTTCTGTCCCGGTGCCGGTGGTCGAGCCTGCCCCCGAGAAGGTCACGGCCGAATCCGAGCCTGAGCCGGGACCCGTGTCCGTCCCTGAGCCTGAGCCTGAGCCGCTTCCGGTGCCTGAGCCGGTGCGGGTGGCTGAGCTTCGTCCGGTGCCTTCTGCGCCGGTCCACATTCCTGTTCGTTCCTCGCGACCGCAGCAAACCATGCTGCCGATCGCTGTCCCTGTTGGGGGTTGAGATGACTGTTTCTGTTCCTGCTGTGGCGATGGGTGTCTCGTCGCTGGTGACCGTGTTGGCTGGTGTCGGGGTGCTGGGCACGTCCTCGGTCGCCCCGGCCCCGACCGTTCCGGCGGCCGCGTCCTCGTCGGCGGTGGCCACCACCACCGAGCGTCCGGCTCCTGCTTCGGATCGGTGCGTGATGTTCTGCGAGGACGTCGATCTCGGCCGGTCGGAGGTCGGCAAGGCTCCGGTGTCGTCCCCGGCTCCGGAGGGGTGCCGCTTGTTCTGCGAGTTGGAGCGCGGCCCGCAAGGTTGGGGGTTCTGAGATGAGTATCGCGAGTTCGGTGATGCTCGCCGGTGGTATGTGCACGGGTGCGTCGGCGCTGTGGTGGCTGCGGTCGCTGGCGGCGCGTGGTGGAGAGATGCAACCTGCTCGTGCAGCCAGGGAGGTCACCGCGGCTGCTCCGGTCGAGCTGCGTACGGCGGTGTCCGTGGTGACCGACTCGGGGCAACTGGCCCTGATGTGGCCTGCCCTGAAGCTGGGTTCGATCCAGATCGGCTACCCGAACGTCCTGTCAGCCACCTACACCGAGTTCGGCATGTCGGTAGAGGTTCAGATGTTGGGCGGTCAGTCGCTCAAGGACTGGAACAACGACAACACCCGTGCGGCGCTGGCTGCCTACTTCGGTGTCCCGTCCGTGACCGTGGTCGCCACCGATCCCGGGTTCGTCCGCTTGGATCTGCGGGTCTATGACACCCTCGCCGACACGGTACCGCTGCCGGGTTTGCCGTCGGTGATGGATGTGGACCTGGAAGCGGTCCCGGTCGGCGTGACCGAGGACTTCGACACCTGGCGACTGCGGGTGCTGTATGCGCACATCCTGCTGGCCGGTGCGACCGGCTCGGGTAAGGGCTCGGTGCTGTGGTCAATCATCGTCGCGCTCGGTCCCGCGATCAAAGCCGGATTGGTGGATCTGTATCTGGCTGACCCGAAGGGCGGCGCGGAGTTCGGCAAGGGCGAGAACCGGCTGTTCGTCCGCTTCGCAACCGACAACACCACCATCCTCGCGATGCTCAACGAAGCCGTCGAGCTGATGCGCGAACGTCTCGCCCGGATGCGGGCTGCCGGTCTGCGCAAGATCGTCCCGACCACGGATGAGCCGCTGATCCTGATCATCATCGACGAAGCCGCGTCGCTGTCGTCGTACGCGACCCGGGAGGAACAGCAGGAGTTCCGGCGCCTGACCGGGTTGTTGTTGTCGCAGGGGCGTGCGGCGGCGGTGTCGGTGATCGCGGCGTTGCAGGACCCGTCGAAGGAGACGATGCCCAACCGGCAACTGTTCCCCGTCCGCATCGGCCTGCGCCTGGACGAACCCACCCAGACTGGCATGGTCCACGGTCAGGGCGCGCGCGATCGTGGTGCGCGCTGTGACGAGATCTCCGATGAGACACCGGGTGTCGGGTACGTCGGGGAGGACGGCACGAGCGAGTTCGTGCGGGTGCGTTCGTACTTCGTCTCCGATGACGACATCGACGCGATCGTGGACGCGTACTCGCCTGCACCGCAGATCACCGGCCCCGCTGAGGACTACTCCGGGTTCGATCCCGATGACCTCGGCGACGGGGAGAACGGACCGGTGGCGGCATGAAACGAGGGTTCGTGACCGAAGTCCATGTCCTCATCTACTGCGACTGCTGCGGGGAGCTCTACACCGAGGAAACCGAGAACGCCTACGCCGACGCCGAAGGCATCTGCTTCGACTCGGTCAATCAGGCCGTGGAGTACCTCAACGCCCGCTCGGCAGCGGTGGGCTGGTTCTACGACGGTGACCGCGTCCTGTGCGACGCCTGCCGCGCCATCGAACGCGCTGACGCCGAGATCAACGACCTCTACTCGAAGGACTGAATCATGAAGCACATCAAGAACACTCGCAAGACTGTTGCCGCTGATGTCCCGTACCGGGACAACGTGATCGACCTGGCGTCCCGTCGTCGGGGACTGCTCGAGCGCCGGGGCGCGGACCCGGTCGAGATCGCCGTTCACCTGTGCGCGGCAACCGGGGAGATGCCCTCGTGGCAGGCGTGGGGGCAGGACTCCGACGATGACGGCGGGTGGGCGGCATGACCGTCCGCAAGCAGGTGCAGTGGGGCCTGCTGATCGGTGAAACCGTCCGCCCCCTGCCCAAAGCGCTGAACGTCTCGCAGGCGTACCTGATGGCCGACAAACCCAGCTACCAGCCCCGCGAGGGCGGCAAGCCCGTGATCGTCTACCGCGACCACGACGGCGAGATGTGGCGACGCTACAACGCCGACACCCCCGTACCGACGCAGCTGTCCTTGTTCGACCGAGAGGCATCCTGACCATGACCACACCCATCGATCTCGACAACGACAACGACCAGACCGTTCCGGCTCGCCAAACTGCCGCTGAGCGTCGGGCGCTTCCGAACTTCACCGATGTCGCCATAGCTACGGCGGAGAAGTTCGGGGTCTGCGTCCAGCCGATCACCATGCGATCGTTCGACCCGCGCACAGGCAAGGTCGAATACGTTGCCTCGCCCTGCAAGTCCACTATCGCCTCGGTGTGCAAGCCGTGCGCGGACAAGGCCCGCTGGCTGCGGATGACCCAATGCCGGGAAGGCTGGCACGCCGAAGTCGAACCGGTCGAGGAAACCCGCGACCCCTCCGATACCCAGACCGAATTGCTCACCACTCGCGCTGATCTGGCGCAGCAGTACCACCAAGCCCGCGACGACAGTGACGACGAGATGGCCGACGCCATCGGGGAACTGGTGGGCAGCCTGGACCGCGACCTTCGAGACTCCGGGTTCCGTGGCCCCATCCCGCCCTTGGATCCCACAGAGCGCAAGCGGCGTTCCCGCTCGACCAAACGGCGTCAGGACGTGCCGAACCTGCCCCGCAAGAAGGTCGAGCGCACCACCGTTGGGCGGGTGATCGGCGGGTACCGGTCCTCGATGATGGTCACCCTCACCATGCCGTCCTACGGGGCGATCAACCAGGACGGCGCGGTAGACGCTGAGGGCAAGCCGTGCTCGGACGGCTCACCCCGCAAGCCCGATGAGTACGACTACGCCCGGGCCGCCCGGGACATCGTGTTCTTCTCCAAGCTGGTCGACCGCTGGATTCAGAACCTGCGCCGCTGCGTCGGCTACGACGTCCAGTACTTCGCCACCGTCGAACCGCAGAAGCGCGGCGCTCCGCACCTGCACCTGCTGCTGCGCGGTGTGATCTCCCGGGAGATCCTGCGCATGGTCACCGCGGCGACCTACCACCAAGTCTGGTGGCCCCACTTCGACCCCGACAACGAGGTGTACTCCGGGGAGAAGATGCCGGTGTGGGACTACCGGGCCATGACCTTCGTGGACCCCGACACCGGGCAGGCGTTGACCGGCTGGGACGACGCCCTGGACGTGCTCGATGCCGTGGACGATCTGGAACCGGCCTACACCGTGCGGTTCGGCGAACGCATGGACCCCGGCCACATGAAAGGCTACATCCCCGGCGACAAGGCTGACCGGGCGATCGGGTACGTGACGAAGTACCTGACGAAGTCGATCAGCGAAGTCCTGGAGACGGACTCGACGCGCACCGCGATCCACTACGACCGGTTGCACGCGGAGTTGCAGCACACGCCGTGCTCGCCTCGGTGCGCGGTGTGGCTGCGCTACGGCATCGTCCCGCAGGGCGCCAACGACAAAACCATCCCCGGCCGGTGCAAGGGCAAGGCACACCGCCGAGACACCCTCGGCCTGCCCGGCCGT
>NZ_JBSGEZ010000150.1:0-6721 GCF_053603155.1 Nocardia sp. NPDC004260
TCTGCCCTCCGCGGTGACCGACTGGCTGGACCAACCATCGGCGACCGTCGCGGACGCGGTGGCCGCGCAAACGCGAGCCGGGCCGCGAACGGCGCATGCTCGGTCTCGCTTCGCTCGGAATCGGGGGCTGAGGTCAGTGGTCCTGCAGGTTGGAAACCGGCGGCACCCGATGCGCGCAGTTCATGGCCCCGGTCAGCTTCCACCCGTAACGATCAGATAGCGGAGCGGGTAGCCGGGAGTGTCTCCGCAGGCCAGCGGCCATGCGCGACGGTCGCCGATGGTTGGTCCAGCCAGTCGGTCACCGCGGAGGGCAGAGACCACAACCCGGGAACCGTTCACCGCCCCGATCCAACGGTCATATGCCGCGCTGTTCTCGATGACAGCCATACCGCCGATGTGACGTCGCACCGGGTAAGGCCGGACCGCTTCGTGCGCCTCTCGCGGGCCGCATGTACCCGCATGTTCGGGACGGGGACACAGCTTTGAGCCGTGTGGGGCGGGCAACCGGACAACGGTTCGTATTCCCGAGCGAAGGCCTGCCGAGGTGTGCGAATGACCTCAGGCGTGGCTGCCCCACGGGCCGCTGCCGCGGCATAGGGTCGGGATCATGAGCGAGGAGACGCAGTACCGCATCGAGCACGACACCATGGGTGAAGTCCGGGTTCCGGTGGACGCTTTGTGGCGGGCGCAGACCCAGCGGGCCGTGGAGAACTTCCCGATCAGCGGACGCGGCTTGGAGCGGGCGCAGATTCGCGCGCTGGGCCTGCTGAAGGCCGCGTGTGCCACGGTCAACCGCGACCTGGGGCTGCTCGATCCCGTGAAGGCCGATGCCATCATCGCCGCGGCGAACGAGATCGCGCGTGGCGAACACGACGATCAGTTCCCGATCGACGTCTTCCAAACCGGTTCCGGCACCAGCTCGAACATGAACGCCAACGAGGTGATCGCCTCGCTCGCCAAGGCGAAGGGCGTCACCGTCCACCCGAACGACGACGTGAACATGTCCCAGTCGTCCAACGACACCTTCCCCACCGCAACGCATCTCGCCGCCACCGAAGCGGTCATCACCGATCTGGTTCCCGCGCTGGAGCATCTGCGGCTGGCGCTGCTGGACAAGTCGACGGAATGGCGGACCGTGGTGAAGTCCGGCCGCACGCACCTGATGGACGCCGTCCCGGTGACCCTCGGCCAGGAGTTCGGCGGCTACACCCGGCAGGTCGCCGCGGGCATCGACCGCATCATGGCCACGCTCCCGCGGCTCGGCGAGCTGCCCATCGGCGGCACGGCGGTCGGCACCGGGCTGAACGCGCCCGAGGGCTTCGGCGCGAAGGTCGTCACGGAACTCGTGCGCGCCACCGGCATCGATGCGCTGCGCGAGGCCGAGGACCACTTCGAGGCGCAGGCCGCGCGCGACGGTCTGGTCGAGGCGTCCGGCGCGCTCCGCACCATCGCGGTGAGCCTGACCAAGATCGCCAACGACATTCGCTGGATGGGCTCGGGGCCGCTCACCGGCTTGGCCGAGATCCAGCTGCCGGATCTGCAACCGGGCAGCTCGATCATGCCCGGCAAAGTGAACCCGGTGCTGCCCGAGGCGGTGACCCAGGTGGGCGCGCAGGTGATCGGCAACGATGCCGCGGTGGCGTTCGCGGGCGCGAACGGCGCATTCGAGCTGAACGTGTACATCCCGGTGATGGCGCGCAACCTGCTGGAGTCGATCCGCCTGCTGGCCAACGTCTCCCGGCTGTTCGCCGACAAGTGCGTGCGCGGCCTGATCGCCAATGTCGAGCACCTGCGCACGCTCGCCGAGTCGTCGCCTTCGATCGTGACGCCCCTGAACTCGGCGATCGGCTACGAGGAGGCGGCGGCGGTCGCGAAGGAAGCGCTGCGGGAGAAGAAGACCATCCGCCAGACGGTCATCGACCGCGGCCTGCTGGACGAGAAGCTGACCGAGGAGGAACTCGACCGCCGCCTCGACGTGCTGGCCATGGCGAAGATGAAGAAGCAGGACTGACCGGCGCCGAAACGAACGCCACCTCGGTAGCCGGGGGGCTGCCGAGGTGGCGGTCGCGCACTGCGCCCGGATGCGGATCAGTCGCGCAAGTGCGCGAGTTCCTCGCGCGCCTGCTCCCCCTCCGGACCGAAATCGGTGCGGGTGAAAATGTTCCACCGCTTCAACAGCGGGGCGAACACCAACTCACCCTCCTTGGCGCGGTCGTAGACACCCGCCTCGGCGAGCACCACGTCGCTGTCGCGGCCGTCCGGCAACGTCACCGTCGGGACCTCGAAGCCCGCGACCCGGTCGGCGATGGCCCGCACGGTCTGGTCCGGCGCCAGATCGAGCGCGGCGGAGACCAGATCGGCGAAGAACATCGACTGCAGTTCGTCGTCCAGCGCGATGCGCTCGGCGATGGCGGTGACCAGGGGGTTCTCCTCGAGCGCCGCGATGTTACGGTGCCGGATCGCGCTGGCGGCCTCTTCGAACGCGCAGGTCGCCAGCACGTCGAGCAAGTGCATCGCCGGGCGGCGGAAGCCCTTGGTCATGTGCTCCATGCGCAACCGCTCCAGTTCCACCGGGTCGACGGCCCTGGTCACCATGAGGTAGTTGCGGATGGTGATCTCGTGGCGGTTCTCCTCGGCCGTCCAGCGGCCGACCCAGCGCCACCACGCGCCGGTGCGCAGGTACTTGCCGATCTCGCGGTGATACGAGGGCAGGTTGTCGGCGATCAGCACCGAAACGGTCAACGCCAGTTTGGCGGTTTCGCCGAGCTCGGACTGCTCCGCCGCCCAGTCGGTACCGCCGAGGAAGGCGAAGTTGCGCCCGTCGTCCCACGGCACGAAGTCGTGCGGCTGCCACCCATCGGCGGCGTCCACGTGCTTACGCAGCAGCAGTTCTACGTCCACCGCGAGCGATTCGAGCAATTCGCGATCGGTCAGGAGAGTTTGCACCGAGATAACCTAGCGGCTTGGCCCGCGGAGCGGGGCGGATGGATGGGATTCACAGGCAACCGAGACCACACCGCGATCCCGGACGCCGAGTATCTGGTTCCTACTTCGGCGTGACGGTGATAGTACCGTTCACCCAGGTGATGGTGCCGCCGGTGAAGTCGCTCTGCTTGCCGCCGGGGATGTCCTTCTCGTCGCTGATCGGGAAACCGAGCGGTCCCTGCGCGCCGCCGTTGTCTTCCCAGGCCTTGCGGATCTCACCCCAGACGACGTGCGCTTCGCCCTCCTTGGGTGCGTAGATCGTGCCGCCCGCGAAGTCCTGGTAGTGCCCGCCGTCCGGTGTGTCCTCTTCCGCCTGCAGCGGTGCGCCGAGCGGGCCGGTCGGGCCGCCGAGCTGCACATACTTGGCGTAGATGGGGCCGGAGACGGCGATCTCCCCCGCCGGGGTCGCGATCTTGGTCGTCGCCTCGGCCGCGCCCGTGGTCGTCGGGCTCGCGCCGGTGTGCGTGGTCATCCCGGCGGTGGTGGTGGGGCTCGCGATCGAGGTGACCATACCGGTCATGCTGGCCATACCGGTCTTGGCACCGGTCTTGGCGCCGTCGTCTTTGTTGTCGTCGCCGCAGCCGGCCAGGACCAGCCCTGCCGCGGCGAGTACTGCGGTGAATCCAGCCGTTCGTCGAGCGAAGTGGTGCATGTCCATCCTCTCGCTGTGGGCTGCCGGCACATCACGGAGTCCGTGACGGCGCCGCGCATAGCCTCGGCCGTTGGTCAGACGATGACCCGGTGACCGACGAGCGGCCACCGGGTCATACCTAACTGCTATCGCGGCCGATGATACCCACCGGACATGCGGTGAAACACGCCGTCGAACGGCGTCGCGGGATCAGGCGTTGGGGCCGTACTCCTCCAGCATCTCGGTGACCAGCGCCGCGATCGGCGAGCGCTCGCTGCGGGTCAGCGTGATGTGCGCGAAAAGCGGATGGCCCTTGAGCTTCTCGACCACCGCCGCGACCCCGTCGTGCCTGCCGACGCGCAGGTTGTCGCGCTGGGCCACGTCGTGGGTGAGCACCACCCGCGAGCCGGTTCCCAGGCGGCTGAGCACCGTGAGCAGCACATTCCGCTCCAACGACTGGGCTTCGTCCACGATCACGAAGGAGTCGTGCAGCGACCGCCCGCGAATGTGGGTAAGCGGCAACACCTCCAGCATGTCGCGGCTGAGCACCTCCTCCATCACCTCGCGGCTGGCCAGCCCGTCGAGCGTGTCGAACACCGCCTGGGCCCAGGGGCCCATCTTCTCGCTCTCGGTGCCGGGCAGATAGCCCAGGTCCTGGCCGCCCACCGCGTACAGCGGGCGGAAAACCACCACCTTGCGCTGCGCGCGCCGTTCCAGCACCGCCTCCAGGCCCGCCGTCAACGCCAGCGCCGACTTGCCGGTCCCGGCCCGGCCACCGAGCGAGACGATGCCGACGCTCTCGTCCAGCAGCAGGTCGAGCGCGATGCGCTGCTCGGCGGAACGCCCGTGCAGCCCGAACGCCTCGCGCTCGCGGACCAATTGCACCCGCTTGTCCGGCGTGACCCGGCCCAGCGCACTCGAGCTGACGCCGAGCAGCCGGACGCCGGTGTGGCAGGGCAGTTCTCGCGCCTCATCGAGATCGATCACCGACTCGGCGTAGAGCTGATCGATGCGCGCCGTGCTGACGTCGAGCTCGACCATGCCGGACCAGCCCGAGGTCACCACGTCCTGCGCGTGGTACTCGTCGGCGTGCAAGCCCACCGCACTGGCCTTGACCCGCAGCGGAATGTCCTTGGACACCAACACCACCTCGCGGCCCTCGGCCGCGAGATTGAGCGCACAGGCCAGGATCCGCGAGTCGTTGGTGTCGGTGCGGAAGCCGACCGGAAGGACCGCGGGATCGGTGTGGTTCAGTTCCACCTGCAACGTTCCGCCCTCGGTGCCGATCGGCACCTGCTGATCCAGCCTGCCGTGTTGCAGGCGCAGATCGTCCAGATTGCGCAAAGCTTCTCGCGCGAACCAGCCCAGCTCGTGGTGGTGCCGTTTGGCTTCGAGTTCACCGATGACCACCAGGGGCAACACCACGTCGTGTTCGCCGAACCGCGTGAAGGAACCGGGATCCGAGAGCAGGACGGAGGTGTCGATGACGAAGGTTTTGCCGGGTAATTGCGAGGGGCGGGCCCCCTTCGCGGCGGCTCCGCCTTTCGCGGAGCGGGAGTTCGCCGAGGGAGCGGAAACGGAGCGTGCAGCAGTCACGGTGGGCTCCTCTGTGTTCATGCGGCAGTCGCACGAACGATCTCGCTGGACCGGTCCGTCCTGATGGACCCGACGTTGCCGTCAGATGCCACGAGGGCCGGGCTCCGGCCCCCTCGTACTGAGTAGCTCAGTCACGGTCAGGACCTCCCGTACGAGCCACACCGCCGCGGCCCGCACACCCGACGCTACCTCCGACTCCGGTGTCCGCGCTCGGGGACTGCGAGGCGTGTCCGTGAACTTGTCGTAAACCCGCACGTCGCGAGGGTTCAGCGCAGCACGTCGAGCAACACCGGAACATGGCTGTGCGCCGGATCCTGTACGGCCGTGAGCAATGTCACCGGAGCTTCGGCTGCCAGGGCGCGTAAATCCCGCAAATCTTGCTGAACCTCCGGCGCGGCGAGTTCGGCACGGTAGCGGCGGGCGAATTCCGGGCCGCGCGCGTCCCGGTCGGCGTGGAACCAGCGCCGCAATTCGGTGGTCGGGGTGAGCTCCTTGGGCCAGCGATCGACCCGCGCTTGCGCTTTGGTGATGCCCCTCGGCCAGAGCCGGTCGACCAGCACCCTGGTGCCGTCGTCGGGGTCGGGATCGTCGTAGACGCGCTTGATCCGGAAGCCGGGTCGAGGTTGCGGTGTCATAGCGGTTATCGCAGCACGGCGTCCGGGCCGGGATGGGATTCGCCACGCGGTCGCTGTCGCCCGATTCGGCGGATAGAGTCGCTGGTATGTCCGGTAACGAGGATTTGGAGAAGCTGTCGTCGAAGGAGCTGCACGACCGGGCGATGAAGCTCGCCGTGCGGCGGGGGGATGTGAAGTTCCTGTGGCGGCTGCTCACGTCGATCCCGGCCGCGGAGGCCGCCGCGGGCAATGTCGGCGAAAGCGAGGCGGACATCAAGTACGTACTGCCCATGCTCGACGACTACGTCCACGCCGGTGACGGCGCGGTCGCCGAGGTGCTGCGACCGGTCTATCTGGACTACCTGGCCCAGCACTCCTGAGACCCGGTCAGCGGCGGGTGAGCGCCGCGCGCCAGAGGCCGGCAGCCGTACCGCGCAGGAAGTTCTCCCAACTGAAGTGGTCGTGCCACAAGATGATTCGGCCGTCGCGTAGCCGGAAGGTGCCGGTCACCCAGAACCCGACGCGCACCGGACCGAAGCGCAGGTAGTCGGTGCGGTCGGTGAGCACGACGTCGCCGTCGGCGGCGATGTGGTGCATGTCCACTCCGAAGCCGAGCCAGTCGCGGCGCAGGCCGCGCAGCACGCCGCCGACCCGGCGGATGCCCTTCACATCGGGCAGCGAGGTGTTCTTCCAGACGATGTCGGGGTGCAACAGGTCGATCGCCTCCTCCGAGGCGCCCATTTCCAGCGCGGCGAAGAACTCCCGCACCGTGGTGGTCGAGTCCTGTTTCAGGTCGGGTTCGTCGGTCACTAGGGCACCATCCTTTGCGCGGATCTTGTTACGGGGTTCGTGGAAGGGACTCGGGGGGAGCCGGGGTGACGGCCTGGGTCGGTCG
>NZ_JBSGEZ010000151.1:0-6622 GCF_053603155.1 Nocardia sp. NPDC004260
GACGCCGTCTCATTTCAGTCCTCGCAGGACAAGCAACAAAAGCGTTCCCCGGAGGTCCCAGCCATGAACGAAGGTAGTGCTATCAGCACCACCGAGACCCAGCAGAATAGCCCCACCGCCGAACCCCGGCGCGACACCGAAGACCGGTTCATCACTGCAAGTTGGCCGGTCGGCCCACGCAACGAGTCCGGAGAGCAGAAGCGCGCGACGCTGAAAGTCATGCACCACAAGGGCACCGGCTACCGCGCGATTCTCGCCACCATGCACGAGACCATCCACGCATACGGCGTCAGTCAGCGGATGAACCTCAGTTTCAGCCGACGCGAGGTCACCATTGCCACGCTCCCCGCCCCGCGCTTCAGCCGAAAGGCTTTCGAGGAGTTCTACACCACCGCACTCGCCAAGTTGCGGGGACGGTTCCAGAGCGACGACGAAGCCGTCACCACCTATTTCGACCCGGATTCGCCGGTATTCGACTATGCGTGACCATTCCCGACAAGCCGCCCGGCAGAAAGGAAACACCCAGGGTGCGCGAGAAAAAGCCCTCACTCGGCCAGCTCAAACAGTGGGTATCGAACGGAATCGCCGAGGCCACAGACGGTTGCCAGGTCGAGCCGGACGGCACGTGCGAGCACGGCCGCCCGTCGTGGTTGCTCGAACTGGGCTACATCTAAGCCCGCCGACCCACAGCCGATGAAGGCCCCCAGCCGATCGGCCCGCAGCCCGCCGGGCTGACACCGATCAAGCGCAAACCCAAATCAGAAACACCAAAGCACCGGGCGGAGGGTACCCGCCCGGTGCTTTGACCCTCCACCATAGGAGACAAGCACCATCATGACAACCAGCACCATCGAGCCGCGCACCGTCGACGCCGAACAGGCCCCCGTCGACCAGGCCCCCAACACGACCCAGCCCGACACGACCGCCCCTGCCGACACCGAGCCCGAAGCCGCCACCGAGCCTGAAGCCGAACCGGCCGCAGGCGGATACACCATCTCCGAACTCCGGGAACGACTCGCCGCCAGCCCATCGGGAAAGCTCGTGATCGATGTGCACCCCGACGAGGTCACCATCGGCTACAACGTCCGTAAGTCGCAGGTGACCGTCAAGAGACGCACCATCAATTCGGTCAAGGAACACGGCTTCGTCCAGGAGCCGCCCGCCTACATCAACGCGGACGGCCGAATCGAGATGATCGCCGGTCAGCGCCGCATTCTCGCCGCCCGTGAGGCCGGTGTGGAAAAGGTCAGCATTGTGCTGAAGACTCTGTCCGGCAAGGACGCCGACGCGATCAAGGCGGCCAAGATCGAAGCGGGACTCATCGAGAACGAAGACCGCGAGGCGATGACCTCCGGTGATGTTCTCTCGGCAGTCGAAGACTATTTGGACCTGCCCGGCATCACCCCGACCAAGGCCGGGCGCAAACTCGGAATCGACCCCGCCGAGGCGCGCGCGGTCAAGGCCCTCCGCAAGTCGGAGCGCGCCCGCACGATCGCCGCCGATGGTCAGCTCAGTTTCCGCCAGGCCGAAGCCCTGATGGAATTCGAGGGCGATGACGACGCCGAAAAGCGGCTGTTCACCGCCGCCGGAAAGGGCACGTTCACCGCCGAGGTTGCCAAGCTGCGCGAGGAACGGCAGATGGACGCCGAGCGCGCCAAGGCCGCCGAGTCCTACACCGCACGCGGATTCACCATCCTCGACGAGAAACCCCACTACTGGGACCACGAGGAAACCTCCCCCCTGGAGAACCTGTATCGGCCGGACGGCAGCCCCGCCAGCACCGAGGACATCAAAGACCCGAAGCAGTGGGCGGTGTACCTCGAGCCGAGCGAGGTCGACAACCCCGAAGGCGGGGTGGACCTGTATTTCGAGCCGGTCTACCACTGCACCGAGAACGAGGCGGCGGGTCTGACGTTCAGCCGCCATGCACCGCGTACCCCGCCCGCCGAGGCAAAGAAGCGTGAAGCAGAGGAGAAGGAGAACAAGCGCGCCAACAACCGAATCGTGCTCGCGGGCAATAAGTACGCCCGCGCAGCCACCGAGAACCGGCGCAAGTTCGAGGCCGAATTGCTGGCGAAGCTGTGGGGCCGCGACGGCAAGCGGCCCCAGAAGCCCCCGGCCGGTCTGCTCGCATGGGCGGCGAAACTGCTGTTCACCGACCCCGGCATCATCAACGAGAACAACGCAATCGCCATGGCTATCGAACTGCTTGGTGCCACCGGCAAGGATGTCGACATTGCCAGGGAAGGCACGTTTTTCGATGACATGACTGACCCGCGCGCGGCCGTGATGCTGATCGGTTTGGCGCTCGGCGCGATCGAAGCCCGGATGCAGCGTCCGAACTACCTGTACCCGGAGAAGAAGCCCAAGCCCGACTACTGGCGCGTGCTGCACCCGGCGTCCGGGGTGTTCTGGACTGTCGACCTCAAGCGCGCGCCGCGCGAAATGCTCGCCCAGCTCCGAAACAGCGCGGTCGGCAAGAGCCCCGGCTACCAGCCCACCCCGCTCGAGCTGGCGCTACTCGGTGAGATGACCCTCACCGCAGCGTTGGAGGCCGAAGCCAAGGCCGAAGTCGGAGCCGCCGGAACCCTGACCGACCAGGCCAGCCAGAAGGCCGCGAAGCCGAAGGCGACCGCGAGCAAGGCGACCAAGCCCAGGCCGACGAGCAAGAAGAACGCCGCCCCGGCAGCCGAACCCGCCGCGCCGCCCACCGTCGACCCGGCCGAGGACATCCCCGACGCCGAGCCCGACCAGACGCACAACCCCGACGCCGACCAGGGCAGCGACCCAGGCGACGACTACCAGGCCGCACCACTCGCAGCCTGACCAGCCAGCGCGGGCCGGAACCACCACCACGGTTCCGGCCCGCCCCGGCCCGGCGCGGCGCGGCGCGGCGCGGCGCGGCGCGGCGGAATCGGAACTCCGCTGCGCTCCGTGCTGTGTCTTCTCGAGGCGGACAGCCCCCAGCACCCACAAGTTCCCGGCCCGGCCCGCCCGAGCACACCACCAAACCCACACCCCGCCACCCGCGCACACCGCCGGCCGCGCACACCCCCCGGCCGCCGGACCCGGCGCGGCCCCGGCGAGCACGCACCCGCGCCCTCGCCGCACCCGAGATCCCGAGGAGATCATGACCAGCCACGATTACCACGACCCGGTCTACGACCTCTACAGCGTCGTCATGACCGACACCGAGGAACCGGCGTTGCTCGTCGGCCACCTCCACAGCTCGTGCGTACTGCCCGAACCCGGCCAGCGCGTACCGATGTTCGACGAACTCACCCCCTACATCGTCGCCTACAGCCCCTACCCGCTCTACGCCCTGATCAGCCACACCGACACCGGATTCCGCCGCAGCTGGCGAATCGCCCCCGCCACCTCACACCCCGAAACCCCGTCCGTCGTCCGGCTCGACGCCGCCGACCTCACCCGATCCACCCGCGCGGCCGTCGTCTTCGGCCCCAACATCCACCCCGCGCTGCGCCTGTCCGGCATAACCCGACCCCCTTTCCGATTCCCCGTCCACGACACACCCCGTGAAGGAGAACCGAAAACCACACCACCTCAACCCCACTGACAACACGACCACGAGCGAGGCACCCGGCGACCCGGTGCCTCGCTCACACCTACCTCGCGCCCGACCGGGCGCGACACCACGAAAGGCATCCATGACTGCTCTGGTCTTCGCCACCCTCGCGGCCGCGGCCGCCTACCCACTCGGCGCGCTCACCGTCCACCAGCACCTACGCCACGCGGCCGCCCTCACCCCCGCCCAGCGGCGCACCACCGCCGCCACCTGGCCGCTGCTGCTCGCGCGGACGATACACCGCCGTCACCGCTACGCCCGCGCGGGCCGCAAATGCGCCGCCACGGCCGATTTCCTCACCCGCACGTCCGAATACGGAGGATTCGAATACGCCAGCGACGCCCGCGAATTCATCGACGCGCTCCGCGCCGCCGGGCAACTGCCCAGCTTCGGCGTGTTCCTGCGCGACACCGCCACCGGAGCGCCGTTCGACGACCCCGCCGAACCCGCCCTCACCCAGATCCGCGCCGCCGCCACCAAGGCCGACGAAATCCGCAAACAGCACGCTCGCTAGACGAAAACCACATAGCCGCAACACAATCCACGAAGGCACCGGGCGCAGGGTACGCGCCCGGTGCCTCCTTTCTACCCAGGAGATATAACCCACATGGCCACCGAACGCAGCCGCGACACCATGGCCCAACGCATCGCCCACCTGCTCAACCAGGCCGACAACGCCGCCACCGAAGCCGAAGCCGACGCCTTCCGCGACCGGGCGATGCAACTCATCGCCAAGACCGGCATCGAGGAGAGCGAGGCCCGCGGCACACTCCGCGAAGGCAACAACGTCGTCATGGCCCTGACCTTCCAGCTCACCGGGCAATTCCTTACCCAGCAGAAGATCTTGCTCATCAACATCGCCGCCGCCCTGCACTGCTCCACGATCACCATCGACAACGCCCGCAACACCAAGAAAGTGCAGGTCTACGGGGTCAAGATCCACACCGAGCGCGTGCAACTGCTGTACGGCATCCTCAACCCCCGCATGATCGCCGGTGCAACACGCCTCACCGCACCACCCGGCGACCGGCGAGGCACCCGAGCGCTGCGCCTGGATTGGATGCTCGGCTACATCAATCGCATCAACGAACGGCTCACCGCCGCCGAAGCATCCGCCGCCGCCACCCGCGACGCCGAGACCGGCACCACCACACAAGCCCTCGTGCTCGTCTCCGACCTCAAACGCGCACAGGCCGCTCTCGACAAACAACACCCCGACACCACCAAGAGCCGCACCTACCGCCGCCGCGTCCAGCTCAGCGCCTACGACCAAGGCCGCGCCGCAGGTGATCGCGCAGACCTGCTCGGCCGCACCGAACTCGACGGCCGCCGAGCCATCGGCAACTAACCCCCCTCGAGCGGACCCATCCACCGCATCACTCGGGCGCCGGGCATCAACGCATGCCCGGTGCCCCCACCATCAGGAGACACCACCCATGACCCGCAACCCCGCACCCGCCTACCAAGCCCCCGAACTCGCCAACGAACCCCAACTACTGCGCACCCTCACCCGCGTCTGCCACCAGCACGGCCGCACCGACGCCACCACACACCAAATCCTGCGCGCCGTCGTCGCCGACATCCGCCACGTCACCTACCGCCACCAGGTCACCACCGCACTCGCCGACTACGACAACAGCGACGATCCCGACGCCGACACCCTCGACATCCTCACCACGTTCGCCGCGAACGTGATCAACGCCGAGGACCGCCGACCCGCACACGCCGACTCCCCACACGCCAGCGCCGCAGAACTCGCCCCCGAGATCCGCCAGGCCATCGCCCAAGTGGTCGAAGAAATCTGGGACCGCGAAAAGGACGACTACCGCCAGCAGGCCCCCGACCACCGCGACGGCCACCCCTTCCAGGCCCTCACCCTCCTGCACCACTGGCTCGGCCCATTCAGCCCCGTCCACTGAGCACCACCCCGCCCGGCCGCAACACCGAGCCCGTTCCGGCCGGACCCGGGACACACCCACCGCGGCCGCCGGCCCGCGCCCACCCGGGGGCGCCGCCCCCGGACCCCCGCCCGAACCCCGCATACGCACCCGTGCTGCCCAGCGGGCCGCACATCCACCACGCCACTACCGAGGAACCACCATGCCCAACCCACCGCACGCCGGTGCCTCAGCCACCACTCCGGCATCATGAGCACGCTCACCACCCGCCCTGCGCTGCGGCTGATCTCGCTCGGTGCCGGAGTCCAGTCCAGCACGCTGCTGCTCCTGGCCGCCGAAGGCCGACTGCCCAAACCCGACGCCGCGATCTTCGCCGACACCGGATGGGAACCGGCCGCGGTCTACTCGCACCTCGCGCGACTGGAAACCGAGATCGCCGCACCCGCCGGAATCCCGATCTACCGCGTCCGCCGCGGCCACATCCGCAACGACGCGCTCAACCCGCACGCCCACTTCGCGCAAATGCCGCTCTACCTGCTGTTCCCCGATGGCAGCCGGGGAATGCTGCGCCGAGCCTGCACCGCCGAATACAAGATCGCCGCCATCAAACCCCGCGTGCGCGCCCTGCTCGGCTTCCCACACCCCACCCCCGTACCGGCCGGAGTGTTCGCCGAACAATGGGTCGGCTACTCCATCGACGAATCCTCCCGCGCCGCACGCGCCACCGATGACGTCGCCTACACCCGCAGCCACTTCCCGCTGCTGTTCCTACCCGGCGGCACCGGCCGCTCAGCCCACGGCTGGACCCGCCAGGACTGCGAAAGATACCTGCGGACAAAGGGATTCGAAGCGACCCCGAAAAGTGCGTGCATCGGGTGCCCGTACCACACCAACGCCTACTGGCGCGACATGCGCGACAACCGGCCCGACGAATGGGCCGACGCCATCGCCTTCGACCACGCCATCCGCCACGGCGCGGCCCGCGCCAACGCCCACGGCCAGCCACTGCGCGGACAGGCGTTCCTGCACCGCTCGTGCGTGCCTGTCGGCTGCCAGGAGGAAGGGACCACTTCGGAGCCGGTTTTGCCATGAGGATGGGACCACCCGTTTGCCACTGATGGGACCACCTGACTAGCGG
>NZ_JBSGEZ010000152.1:0-6220 GCF_053603155.1 Nocardia sp. NPDC004260
TCGACTGGCTCGCCCTCGACGACCCCGCCGTCATCGCCGAGATCGCCGCCGAATCACCCCGCCCGGTCACCTACGCACACCGCACCCGGGCGCTGCGCGGCACCGACCCGGCGTTCGTCGGCGCGCAGGTGCTCAGCTACGACGACTTGGCCACGGCGGCCGGACGGCTGCGCGCCCGCACCGAGCTGACCTTCGAATCGCGCACCTTCCAGCACGGCAGCCCGCAGTCGCCCGCCGCGCTGATCGAGGTGGTCGCCGCGGGATCGGTGGGCGCGTCGGTGGTGCTGGTCGGTGCGGACGGCGCGCTGACGGAGTCGCTGGCCGACGAGTGGGTAACCCATCTGGTGACCGATCGGACCGGGCTGGACGCCCTCGACCCGACGGCCCTGGAGGATTTGCACGCTGTGGTGCTGGACAATGGTGTCGGCGCCGTACCGGCGGGGCCGTGGGCCGATGTGGCCGCTATCGTCGAGCTCACCGAGCTGCTCGGTAGCGAGTGAATCGATTCGCGGCCGGACACGAGCCACCAGTTGTGTGACCATGGACACAGCTGGTTGGTTTGGAGTATCAGGGTGTCCGCTGGAAATGTGTCATGGACGTGTTCTTACAGGCAGGATGTGCAGAGTTTTCATGTTTCGCTTGTCGGGGAATAGTCTGCCGGCTCAGGGATGGGGGACCAGGGACGAAGCGGGGCTCGCGTGACGCGGCCCGCGCGGGTGCGGCCCACACGCACCCGGCGACCTAGAGTCACTACCCTTCCGCAGCTGATGGCAACCGCCGTCGAGGCGAATCCGACCGGTACCGCGGTCGTGTTCGCCGACGCGGTCAGCTCACGCGGACAACTCACCTACGCGGAACTCGACGCCGAATCCACGCGTTTGGCGCGTTTGTTGATCGATCGTGGGGTGGGTCCGGAGGATCTGGTCGCGGTCGGTGTTCCGCGTTCGGTGGAGTCGGTGGTCGCGGTGTGGGCGGTGGCCAAGACCGGTGCGGGGTTCGTTCCGGTGGATCCGAATTATCCGGCCGACCGGGTCGAGCACATGGTGAAGGACTCCGGCGCCGTGCTCGGACTCACCGTCGCGCGTGTGGTGGAGGACCTGCCCAACGAAATCGAATGGCTGGTGATCGATTCCGACACCTGCGCCAGGCAGCTGGAGGACTACCCGACCGAACCGGTCACCTACGCGGATCGGCTGCGCCAATTGCGCGCCGAACATCCTGCCTACGTCATCTACACGTCGGGATCGACCGGCATGCCGAAGGGTGTGGTCGTCACGCAGGCGGGTTTGGCGGGTTTCTGTGCCGAGCAGCGTGATCGGTATCGGGTGACGAGTGCGTCGCGGACGTTGCATTTCGCGTCGCCGTCGTTCGACGCGTCGGTGCTGGAGTTGCTGCTCGCGCTGGGTGGCGCGGCCACCATGGTCGTGGTCGCGCCGACGGTGTACGGCGGTGACGAGCTGGCCGCGCTCCTGCGCAGGGAGGCCGTCACGCACGCGTTCATCACCCCGGCCGCGCTGGCGTCGGTGGATCCGGCGGGGTTGGACGAGTTGCGTGTGGTGGTGGCCGGTGGCGAGGCGTGCCCGCCGGAGCTGGTGCGGCGCTGGGTGCGCCCGCTCGCCGACGGAGATCGCGAGTTCTACAACGGGTACGGCCCGACCGAGACCACGATCATGACGAACATCAGCGCGCCGCTGGTGCCGGGGCAGCCGGTCACGATCGGCGCGCCGATCCAGGCGACCACCGAGTATGTGCTGGACGAGCGACTGGTGCCGGTCCCGATCGGCGTGGTCGGCGAGTTGTACATCGGCGGACCCCAGTTGGCGCGCGGCTACCAGTTGCGCCCCGGCCTCACCGCCGTGCGTTTCGTCCCGAACCCCTTCGACCCGAATCACTCTCGTCTCTATCGCACCGGTGATCTGGTGCGTTGGACGCCGAGTGGCGAGTTGGAGTATCTGGGCCGCAACGATTTCCAGGTGAAGATTCGCGGTTTCCGTATCGAGCTCGGTGAGATCGATGCGGTGCTGGCGGCGCACGAGACGGTGGATTTCGCGGTCACCGTCGGCCACCAATTGGACAGCGGCGCGACGATTCTCGCCTCCTACGTGCATGCCGCGAGCGGACACTCGATCGACATCGACGAGCTGATCGCGCACGCCGAGCGCAGCCTGCCGGTGCACATGGTGCCGACCTCCCTCACCGTGCTGGACGAGATCCCGCTGACCCCGGTGGGCAAGCTGGATCGTCGGGCCCTGCCCGCTCCGCAGTTGCAGACCAAGGAATTCCGCGCTCCGTCGGGTGCGCTCGAGCAGTTGGTGGCGGGTGTGTTCGCCGACCTGCTCAGCGCGGGCGACGAGATCGGCGCGGACGACGATTTCTTCGAGCTGGGCGGCAACTCCCTGATCGCGACGCAGGTAGCGGCCCGGCTCGGGGCGTCGATCGGCGCGCGGGTGCCGGCGCGCACGGTGTTCGAAGCGCCGACGGTCGCGCTGCTGGCGGCCCGGCTCGCCGAATTCGACACCGGCGCGGCACGTCCGGCGTTGGTGGCGCTGCAGCGTCCGGAGCGGGTGCCGTTGTCGTTGGCGCAGCGGCGGATGTGGTTTTTGAATCAGTTCGATACCGGGTCCGCGGCGAACAATATTCCGTTCGCGGTGCGGTTGTCGGGTGTGTTGGATGTGGCGGCGTTGCAGGCGGCCGTGGCGGATGTGGTCGGGCGTCATGAGACGTTGCGGACGGTGTATCCGGCGGTGGACGGTACCGGGCATCAGGTGGTGCTGCCCGCCGCGGAGGCGACGCCGGACCTGACGCCGCACGACCTGCCCGCCGGGGAACTCCCGGACTGGCTGCGTACGTTCGCCGCCACCGGTTTCGATGTCGCGGCCGAGGTGCCGTTGCGGCTTTCGCTCGCGCGGACCGGTCCCGACGACTACGTCCTCGCCGTCGTCGTGCACCACATCGCGGCCGATGGCACCTCGATAGCGCCGCTGGTGCGCGACTTGATGACCGCCTACATAGCGCGCAGCGCGGGCACCGCACCCGGCTGGGAACCGCTGCCGGTGCAGTACGCGGATTACACGCTGTGGCAGCGCGCCGTGCTGGGCGAGGAGAACGACCCCCGTTCCGTGGCCGCGACGCAGATCGCCTTCTGGCGTGAGACTCTCGCGGACATTCCGGACCGGATCGATCTCCCCACGGATCGGCCGCGTCCCGCCGCGGCATCCGGAAGCGGAGGCGTCTTCACCTTCACCGTCGACGCACCCACCCGGGCCCGGCTCGACGAGCTCGCGCACGCGAACGGCGCCTCGTTGTTCATGGTCGTGCACACCGCTTTCGCGGCGTTGCTCGCCCGATTGTCCGGCTCCGCCGACATCACCATCGGCACGCCGGTCGCGGGCCGCGGCGAGGCCGAACTCGACGATCTGGTCGGCATGTTCGTCAACACGCTCGTGTTGCGGACCGCGGTGGATCCGGCGGCCTCGTTCGCCGAACTGCTGGCGGTGACCAAGGAACGTGACCTCGCCGCCTTCTCGCATGCCGAGTTGCCGTTCGAGCGGCTGGTCGAGGTGCTGGACCCGGTCCGCTCGCAGGCGCATCATCCGCTGTTCCAGGTGGCGCTGTTCTTCCAGAACATGGACCGAGCGGAGCTCGAGCTGCCCGGCCTGTCGGTCGGCGCGGTCGAACTCGACGGCGCGGTGGCCAAATTCGATCTGCAGCTGACGGTGACGCCGCAGGAAGGTCCGGACGCGGGCCTGGCCGCCATGTTCACTTACGCCACCGACCTTTTCGATGAGGGTTCGGTCGCCGAATTCGCGGCGCGCCTGAACCGGTTGCTGCGCGCGGTCGCGGCCGACCCCGATCGCGCACTGGGCGGCATCGACCTGCTCAGCGTGGTCGAGCGCGATCGAATCCTGCACGAGTGGAACGACACCCGCTACCCCGTCCGCTCCGAATTGCTGCTCGACGGATACCGCCGTGCCGTCGAAGCGAATCCGGAACGGATCGCCGTTGCTTACGAGGGCGCCGAGCTGACTTATCGTGAGTTCGATGCGCGGGTGAATCGGCTGGCGCGTTTGTTGATTTCGCAGGGTGTGGGTGCGGAGTCGTTGGTGGGGTTGGCGGTTCGGCGGTCGTTGGATCTCGTGGTGGGGATGTATGCGGTGGTGGCGTCGGGTGGGGCGTATGTGCCGTTGGATCCGGATCATCCGGCCGAACGCATCGCGCACATCCTCGACACCGCTCGCCCCCTCTGTGTCGTGACGACCAGCGCCGACGCCGCGGCCCTGCCCGAGGACGTCCGGACGCTCGCCGTCGACACCCTGGATCTCGACGGCTTCGACGACAGCCCGGTTCGCCCGGAGGAACTGCTGCGTCCGGTGCTGCCGGAGCACCCGGCGTACGTGATCTTCACGTCGGGATCGACCGGCAGGCCCAAGGGCGTCGCGGTGTCCCATGCGGCGATCGACAACCAGATCGCGTGGATGCTGGCGGAATACCCGCTGGGTCCGGACGACGTGTACCTGCAGAAGACGGCGACGACGTTCGACGTCTCGCTGTGGGGCTACTTCATGCCGTTGCGTGCGGGAGCGAAGCTCGTCGTCGCCACGCCGGACGGGCACCGCGACCCCGCCTACGTCGCGGAAACCATTGCGGCGCAGGGCGTGACGGTGACGGACTTCGTGCCGTCCATGCTGACCGTCTTCGCCGCGCACACCGCGCCCGGCAGCTGCCCGACGCTGAAACACATCTTCGTGATCGGCGAGGCGCTGCCCCCGGAGACCGTGGGAGCCATGCACGCGGTGTCCGACGCCGCTGTGCACAACTTGTACGGCCCGACCGAGGCGGCGGTCTCGGTGACCTACTGGCCCGCGTCGGCGGACGAGCGCAGCGTGCCGATCGGTCTGCCGCAGTGGAACACCCAGGTGTACGTCCTGGACTCGTGGTTGCGGCCGGTACCGGTGGGTGTGCCCGGTGAGCTGTACCTCGCCGGTGATCAGCTGGCCCGCGGTTATGTACGGCGTCCCGATCTCACCGCGGACCGCTTCGTCGCCAACCCCTTCGGCAACGGCGACCGGATGTACCGCACCGGTGACCTCGTCGTATGGCGCAAGGACGCCGACGACGCGGTCCTCGACTATCTCGGCCGGACCGATTTCCAGGTGAAGTTCCGTGGGCAGCGGATCGAGCTGGGCGAGATCGAGACGGCGCTGCTGGCGCAGCCTTCGGTGAGCCAGGCGGTGGCGCTCGTGTCGCCTTCATCGCTGGGCGACCAACTCGTGGCTTATGTCGTCCCCGCTCCGGGAGCCCGGATCGACACGCAGGAACTGCGCTCCGCGATCGGTGAGACGTTGCCCGCCTACATGGTTCCGGGCGCCATCGTGGCGCTGGAGGCGTTCCCGCTGAACTCCAGCGGCAAGCTGGACCGTAAGGCGCTACCGGAGCCCACCTTCGAGACCAAGCACTTCCGTGCGCCCTCGAGCGCGATCGAGGAGATCGTGGCGGGTGTGTTCGGCGAGGTGCTCGGTGTGACCCGGGTCGGCGCGGATGACGACTTCTTCGCGCTCGGCGGTAATTCGCTGGTCGCCACCCAAGTCGTGGCGCGTCTCGGCGCGGCGGTCGGTGGCCGCGTGCCGGTGCGGACGCTGTTCGAGACTCCGACGGTGGCGGGATTGGCGGCGGCGCTGGAGTCGCACACGCACGGTGAGCGCGTGGAGTTGGGCAGTATCGCCCGGCCGGAGCGGTTGCCGTTGTCGTTGGCGCAGCGGCGGATGTGGTTCCTCAATCGCTTCGATCAGTCCGATGAGGCCGCGGAGCAGATCGGTTCGGCGGCCTACAACCTGCCGTTCGCGTTGCGGTTGACCGGTGCGTTAGATGTCGCCGCGCTGGGTGCGGCGCTACAGGATGTGGTCGTGCGCCATGAGGTACTGCGCACGGTGTATCCGGAGACGGTCGACGGTCCGGTGCAGCTGGTGTTGCCCGCCGGGCAGGTCGCCTTGGATCTCACTCCGCGGGTGCTGGCCGAGTCGGACGTGGCCAGCGCGGTCTACGCCTTGGCGGCGACTCCGTTCGACGTGACGGCCGAGGTGCCGTTGCGGGCCGTCCTCATCCAGGTCGACGGAGCGCCCGAGACGTATGTGCTGGCGGTGGTGGTGCATCACATTGCGGCGGATGCGTCGTCGATGGGTCCGTTGGTGCGGGATGTGATGGTGGCGTATGCGGCGCGTAC
>NZ_JBSGEZ010000153.1:0-6189 GCF_053603155.1 Nocardia sp. NPDC004260
GCTCGCGTTTGCGCGACCGCCGCTGGCGACTTCGTCGCGGACGCGGCGGCCGCGCAAACGCGAGCCGGGCCGCGAACGGAACAGGCTCGGTCTCGCTTCGCTCGAAAGACGTGGTTGCGGTGTGCTGGGCGCGTGGAGAGCGGAGCCGCGCTACACCGGTTGGCGGTTGCAATCAACCCGGATTCGAGGTTGCGGTCCCCCGTGGTTTCGCAGTGGTTTGGTTTGGGGGGCACTACTCGACCTCGCCACGGGCGCGGCGGCCGCGTGGGTCCGAGGCGCACCGCGAAGGAGCGATCTGTCTCACCCGGCGTGGCGCAATCGGAACGTATGCCGACTACGGGACAGTTTCGTTTTCCCTTTGCTCGAAACCTGTGCTTGCGGTGCGCTCGGCGCATGGGGAGCGGAGTCACATTACACGGATTCGCGGTGGTTCTATTGCTTGGCTGGAGCGATTTTCGACCTCGCCACGGGCACTGCGGCCGGGCGGTCCGATGCGTACCGGGAATGAGTGGTCCGTCTCACCCGGCTCGGTGGGGTCGGCACGATCGCCCGCAACCGGCGCCTGTGTCGTCACGGTGGATCCGCTGGTTCGGCGACTGATTTCGTGTGGTTATCGGCGGCTCGCGGAGTGTGCCCGCAACCTGTGGCGGTGGCGGGGGCAGGGCTGGGAACCGCTATTGGATCAGCCCGTCTGGTACGGCCCGTGCCCCGCGGCGGCGAACCAGTTATAGGCTCGCGATCGTGGGAGTACCAACAGCAGTGCCGCTTTCGGAGGAGCCGGAAGTGGGCGCACGGTGGCCGAAGCGCGCTGAACAGGCCCGCTTGCACTTCGTCTCCGGCAAGGGAGGCACGGGCAAGTCGACGGTTGCCGGGGCGCTGGCCTTGGCGCTCGCCGCGGGCGGGCGCCGGGTGCTGTTGGTGGAGGTGGAGAGCAGACAATCGATCGCGCAGCTGTTCGATCTGCCGCCGCTGCCGCCGACCGAGACACGCATCGCCACCGCGGACGGCGGCGGCGAGGTGGTCGCGCTGGCGCTGGACATCGAGCACGCCTTCCTCGAGTACCTGGACATGTTCTACAACCTCGGCTTCGCGGGCCGCGCGATGCGCAGGATGGGCGCCATCGAGTTCGTCACCACGATCGCGCCCGGTCTGCGCGACGTCATCCTGACCGGCAAGATCAAGGAGTGCGCGGTTCGCGTGGACAAGTCCGGCAAGCGGGTCTACGACGAGATCGTGGTCGACGCACCGCCCACCGGCCGGATCGCCGGCTTCCTCGACGTCACCAAGGCGATGGCCGAGGTGGCCAAGGGCGGGCCGATCGCCTCGCAGGCCGAGGGCGTCTCGCAGTTGCTGCATTCCGACCAGACCATGATCCACCTGGTCACGCTGCTGGAGGCGCTGCCGGTGCAGGAAACCGCCGACGCCGTCGCCGAGCTCACCGCCGCGGACCTGCGCATCGGCACCGTCATCGTGAACCGGGCGACCGAGGGCCAGCTCCCGCCCGAGCTGCGCGCCCGCGCCGCTCAGGGCGACCTGGACGCCGACGCCGTCCGCGCGGGCCTGGCCTCCGCGGGGATCAGCCTCCCCGACAGCGACTTCCAGGGGCTGCTCACCGAAACGATCGAGCACTCCGCGACTCTGCAAGCACAGGACGACAGCGCCGAAGAACTGGCGAAGGTCGACATCTCCCGGCTCTACTTGCCCGCCCTGCCCGACGGAATGGACCTGGGCGGCCTGTACGAACTAGCCGAACACCTCACCGCACAGGGAGTCCGATGAGCATGCCGACCCATCCCCCGGCTGCCCCGCTCGATATTTCGCGGATCATCGCCGACCCGTCCGCGCGCGTGGTGGTCTGCTGCGGCTCCGGCGGCGTCGGCAAGACGACCACCGCCGCCGCCATCGCGCTGCGCGCCGCCGAAGAGGGGCGCAAGGTCGTGGTGCTCACCATCGACCCCGCGCGCAGGCTGGCGCAATCACTGGGCGTCGCCGACCTCGGCAACAACCCGCAGCGGGTGGCCCTGGGGCCGGAGGCCAAGGGCGAGCTGCACGCGATGATGCTCAACATGCGTCGCACGTTCGACGACATGGTGCTCGAGCACACCAGCGGAGAGAAAGCGGAGCAGATCTTCGCCAACCCCTTCTATCAGACCGTCGCCTCCTCCTTCGGCGGCACACAGGAATACATGGCGATGGAGAAGCTGGGTCAACTGGCCCATCGCGGCGAGTGGGACCTGATCGTGGTCGACACCCCGCCGTCGCGCAACGCCCTCGACTTCCTGGACGCCCCCAAGCGACTGGGCAACTTCCTCAACGGCCGGATGATCCGGGTGATCATGGCGCCTGGCCGTGGCGTGACCCGGTTCGTGACCGGCGCGATGAGCCTGGCGGTGCGCGGCGTGTCGACCGTCGTCGGAGGGCAGATGCTCAAGGACGCGTCGAACTTCCTGCAATCCTTGGAGTCGTTGTTCGGCGGCTTCCAGGAGCGGGCCGAGCGCACCTTCGCGATGCTGTCGAAGCCGGGCACGCATTTCCTCGTGGTGGCGGCGCCGGAACCGGACGCGCTGCGGGAGGCCTCGTTCTTCGTCGACCGCCTCTCCACCGAGCGCATGCCACTGGCGGGTCTGGTGCTCAACCGCACCCATCCCGTGCTGAGCTCGCTGTCGGCCGATCACGCGCTCACCGCCGCCGACCAGGTGGCGGACTCCGATCCGCTCACCGCGGCGGTGTTGCGGGTGCACGCCCGCCGGGTCGCCACCGACAAACGGGAACAGCATTTGCTGCACCGCTTCACCGGCGCGCATCCGCGGGTGCCGATCGTGTCGGTCACCGCGCTTCCGTTCGAGGTGTCCGATCTCGACGCGCTGCGCGTCGTCGGCGATCAGCTCACCGGCACGGCCCGCGCGACCACCTGATACTTAGGCGTATCCGCTATTGCTCCGAACGGAAATAACAGTCCTGAAACGAAACTGAGCCCGCTTCCGCGGGCTCTGTTTCGATTTCGCCGGGGCTACATCGCCACTTGATGCTGGCGCTGGGCCTGGAAGAAATCGGCCCACGAGGTCACTTCCGGATGCTGCTTCAACAGGGCGCGACGCTGCCGTTCCGTCATGCCGCCCCACACACCGAACTCGACGCGATTGTCCAGCGCGTCGGCACCACACTGCATGAGCACTGGACAGTGCCTGCAGATCGTCGCCGCTTTGCGCTGCGCCGCGCCGCGGACGAACAACTGATCGGGGTCCACTTCCTTGCATCGGGCCTGGGCTACCCAGGCGATCCTTGCTTCGGCCTGCTCCACGTCCAATCGAGCGATGGGGGTTGTCATGTGCATTTGGTGTGCCCCTTTGCAGTCCGAACACCGGGTCAACGGCGCTCCAGAATCGCGTTGTCACCGCGCAGCACCCAAACCCCGCTGCGAAGTGCACCACATTCCACTTTGAGTGTTAGCTCTATCACACTGGGTTCTCAATCTAGGTAAAGGTATGGCGCTTGCGCAAGACCACCTCGAGATTTTTTGGTACGTCCGTCCCTGCAAAGCCCGGCGCGCACTGGACGGGCAGGCAGATTGCGTGCGGGCCCTCCCGCGACACGCCGCACACGATCACGCGACACGCCCATTCCGGTTCGTGAACAACCAGTTCCGCGCTCCGGACAAATGCCGCCAAGAACGCCGGAATGGCAACCCGTAGTCTTGATTCGTGCCGATCACACATACGCTCGCGCGGCTGGCCGGTAGCTGCGTGCTGGCCTCCGTGCTCGTCGCCGGGTTGTTGTTCCCGCTCGCCGGCGGCTTCGGGTTCGTCTCCAACCGTGCCGCCGACGCTGTCGACAACGTCTCCTCGGAGCTGGTCGAGGGAACGGTGCCCGCGGTCTCGACCATGGTCGACGCGGCGGGCAATCCGATCGCCTGGCTGTATGAGCAGCGCCGCTTCGAGGTGCCCAGCGACCGGATCTCCAACGACATGAAACTGGCGATCGTGTCCATCGAGGACCGCCGCTTCGCCGACCACGAGGGCGTCGACTGGCAGGGGACGCTACGCGCGTTCCTCACCAACTCCGCCAGCGGTGAGGTCCAGCAGGGCGCCTCGACGCTGGACCAGCAGTACGTGAAGAACTTCCAGCTGCTGGTGGTCGCCAAGACCGACGCCGAGCGCCGCGCCGCCATCGAGACCACTCCGGCCCGCAAGATCCGGGAGATCCGGATGGCGCTGACGCTGGACCGTCAGCTGACCAAGGACGAGATCCTCACCAGGTACCTGAACCTCGTCCCGTTCGGCAACTCGTCCTACGGCATCCAGGATGCCGCGAAGACCTACTTCGGCGTGGACGCGGCCGAACTGAACGTCTCCCAGGCCGCGATGCTCGCCGGCATGGTGCAGAGTTCGTCCAAACTGAACCCCTACACCAACCCGGACGGCGTGCTGGCCAGGCGCAACACGGTGCTGGACACCATGATCCAGAACATCCCCAGCCGCGCCGAGGAGTTCCGCGAGGCGAAGACCAAGCCGTTGGGCGTGCTGCCCGAACCCAAGGGCCTGCCGCGCGGCTGCATCGCGGCCAACGACCGCGGCTTCTTCTGCGACTACGCGCTGGAGTACCTGGCCAACGCCGGGATCAGCCGCGAACAGATCGAGAAGGGCGGCTACCTGATCAAGACCACCCTCGATCCGGCCGTGCAGGACTCGGTGAAACGATCGGTGACCGACGCGGCGAACCCGAACCTGGACAACATCGCGGAAGTCATGTCGGTGGTCGGCCCAGGGCACGACACGCACCCGGTGATCGCGATGGCCAGCAGCCGCACCTACGGCCTGAACCGGGACGCGAACGAGACCGTGCAGCCGCAGCCGTACTCCATGGTCGGCGACGGCGCGGGCTCGATCTTCAAGATCTTCACCACCGCGGCGGCCATGGAGAAGGGTCTCGGCATCGACGCCCAGCTCGACGTGCCGGGGCGGTTCGAGGCCAAGGGCATGGGTAACGGCGGCGCACGCGGGTGCCCGGCCGCCACGTACTGCGTCGAGAACGCGGGCAAGTACAAGTCGCCCATGTCGGTGACCGAAGCGCTGGCGACGTCGCCGAACACCGCGTTCGTCAAGCTGATCCAGGCCGTGGGCGTCACCCCGACCGTCGACATGGCGGTCCGGCTCGGCATGCGCTCGTTCACCGAAGCGGGCACCTCCGGCCACGGCAACCAGAGCCTGGCCGACATGATCAAGGAACAGAACCTCGGCTCGTTCACCCTGGGACCGGTCGCGATCAATCCGCTGGAGCTGTCCAACGTCGCCGCGACGCTGGGGTCCGGCGGCCGCTGGTGCCCGCCGAACCCGATCAAGGAGGTCGTCGACCGTCAGGGCAAGCAGGTGCCGCTGACCCAGCAGGCCTGTGAGCAGGTCGTCGAGCCCGGCCTGGCCAACACCCTGGCCAACGCCATGAGCAAGGACGACATCTCCGGCACGGCGGCGGGCGCGGCCCAGTCGGTGGGCTGGAACTTCCCGATGTCGGGCAAGACCGGTACCACTGAAAGCCACCGTTCCTCGGCCTTCCTCGGCTTCACGAACGCTCTGGCCGCCGCGGTCTACGCCTACGGTGACAGCCCGACCCCGGGTGAGATCTGCTCCTTCCCGCTGCGCAACTGCGGCGACGGCAACCTGTTCGGTGGTAACGAACCCGCGCGCACCTGGTTCAACGCGATCAAACCGGTGATACCGCTGTTTCCGCCGCCCGTGTTGCCCCCGTTGGACAACAAGTACGTGCGCGGCGCGAACAACGCGCAGGTACCCGATGTCGTCGGCATGACCCAGGGCGAGGCCACCTCGGCGCTGGTCGCCGCGGGCTTCCAGGTGTCGCCGGTGACCGGGGCCGGTGATCGGCCCAAGGGCACCGTCATGGGCACCGCGCCCAACGGGTCGGCGATCCCCGGCTCGGTGATCACGCTGTACATCAGCGACGGCACCGTCCGGGCCGCGCCGCCGCCGGGGCCGCCCGCACCGCCGCCGGGAATCCCGGGGCTGCCCGTGCCGCGGCTGCCACCGATCCCCATCCCCATCCCGATCCCGCGCTGAGCACGCGAAAGGGGCCGCGAACCACACCGCGGGTTCTAGGAGTCGTTGCAACACCTCAGCTCGAGGGGTGTTGTGGATTTCGAGATCCGGGCGGATCGAACTCCGCAGGGACGTAAGAAGT
>NZ_JBSGEZ010000154.1:0-6102 GCF_053603155.1 Nocardia sp. NPDC004260
GTGGACGGCACCGCGACGGTCATCGAGCCTTCCGCGCACAGTTGCAGGAAGCGTTCGATGCGGCCGGAGGTGTGGTCCGGGCCCTGGCCCTCGTGACCGTGCGGCAGCAGCAGCACCAGCGAGATATCGCCGCGGCCGATCAGGCCCGCGTGAACTGCGCCCAGCACGGCTGAGCTGGCCGAGTGGTCTGCGGCGAGCGGGACGCCGGCGGGCCTTCGCAGTGACCACCTATTTCGTCGCGGCATGCGACCGCGATGCGGTTGTTGGCCGAATTCGGTTGCCGGATCGCCGGTCCAGGAACCGGTGAGCAGCGAATTCACGTCCCTGGCAGCGGAACCCAGTGCGGACTGGGGCGGCGACGATCTCCGCTTTTCCACCGCGTGAACCTTGCTGGACCCGAGGGGGCCGGCATGGCGCGGCGGAAGATACGGCACGCAGTTGGGCGCTCGGCAGATAGCTGAACCGGCGGCTGAACCCGTCGACCTCGCCTTCCGGCTTACGTTTTGGTGCCGTCGAATTCGGTTGCGAGGCAGAAGCTAGGGGATTGCCTGGCGTGGCGTGGGGCAACGATCGACACTGACTGGCACGCGTTCAACCCAGTGGGTGGATCTGTTCATCGAACCCCGGAGACGGCATGAACAAGTCGATCGTCCAGTTGCTCATCGATAAAGCCATTTATACCAAAGAGCGCTGACACCCTTTTCGTGCGGGGGTGGTCGCTCGATCAGCAGCCGACCCGATCGGGCAAGACTGCGCCGACGCCTCCGCACAATCTGGCAGTGTCGGTGACCAGCCAAAAGTGGAGTACATCGTGGCAGATCTCTTGCCGTTCGTGATCGCGGGAATCGTATCCGGCTCGGTTTATGGGCTGGCCGCGGTGGGTTTGGTGCTCACCTACAAGACGTCGGGAGTGTTCAATTTCGCCCACGGTGCCATGGCTACGGTGTCGGCGTACGGGTTCTACACCTTGCATGTCATCAATGGGTTTTCGTGGCAGCTCGCCGCGGCCATCTGTGTTCTCGGTCTCGGTCCGGCCATGGGTTTGGCGCTGGAATTGCTGGCCCGCGTTGTCGACCAGGCGACAGTGGAACTGCGGATCGCCGCGACCATCGGCATTCTGCTGTTGGTCCAGGCGGGCGTGACGCTGTATTACGGGCAGACGACGGCGCGCATCGTTCCGGCCTTCCTGCCGCAGGGTGGATTCGCCGCCTTCGGTGTGCAGGTGCAGTGGTCGGATGTCACCACGTTCGGGGTCGCGGTACTGGCGACCGGCGCGCTCTCGGCCGCGCTGCGCTTGACCCGGCGTGGTGTCGCGATGCGCGCGGTCGTCGGTAACGCGCCGTTGCTGGATCTGGCCGGGACCAGCCCGGTGCGCACTCGGCGATGGGCCTGGTGTGTCGGCACCGGTCTGGCGTCGCTGTCCGGAGTGCTGTTCGCGCCGTTGATTCCGCTCGATCCTACGCAGCTGACGTTGCTGGTCGTCCAGGCGTTCGGAGCGGCGGCCATCGGCCGGTTCACGAGCCTGCCATGGAGCTTCGGCGGTGGACTGCTCATCGGGGTGTTCGCCGCCCTGGCTACCCGCTACTTCACCACCGGGTTGGCCGCGGGAGTTCCCGCCGCATTGCCATTCCTGGCGTTGTTCCTCGTGCTGCTCGTCATGCCGCGTCGCTTCCTGCTGGACCGGGATCAGGTGACCCGGCGCATCCGATCCGGCTGGACTGCTCCGCCGGCGTTGCAATCCGTTGGTGGGATCGTGGTGGTGGTCGTGCTGGCGCTGGTTCCGTCGTTCGCGGGCATTCACCTGACGGATTGGACTGTGGCGCTGGCGATGACGCTCGTCTTTCTCTCGCTCGGCCTGTTGGTTCGCACGTCCGGTCAAGTCTCGCTGTGTCACGTGGCTTTCACCGCGATCGGCGCCTGCGCGTTCTCCCACTTCGCGGTCGATTGGCGGTGGCCGTGGCCGCTCGCTCTCCTCGCCTGTGGTCTGGTGGTCGTGCCGATCGGTGCGGTGTTGTCGATTCCGGCCATTCGGCTCAGCGGCCTGTATCTGGCGCTGGCGACCTTCGGATTCGGCGTCGTGCTCCAGATGATGTTCTACAGCCGGCCCTACATGTTCGGCACCAGCGGTCTCGGCCTGCCGATGCCGCGCCCCAGCGTATTCGGACTGGACTCCGACCCGTCCTTCTACCGGCTCGTGCTGGTACTGGCCACGGTCGGCACGCTGATAGTGGTGGCGTTGGACAAGAGCAGGCTCGGACGATTGCTCCGGGGTCTGGCCGAATCGCCGACCGCGCTGCGGACCAACGGTGTCTCCATCGAGGTCACCCGCGTTCTCGTCTTCTGCGTGTCGGCGTTCCTCGCGGCGTTGGGCGGCGCACTCGCAGGAATGGCCCAGACCACTGCCTCGGCCACCAACTACCAGTCGCTACTGTCGGTCACCTATTTCGCCGTCATTGTCATCATGGTGGGCCGGGAGCCGTGGTATTCGCTGCTGGCCGCGGTCGCGCTCATCCTGGTGCCGTCCTACGTCTCCGTCGCGGGTATGTCGCTGTGGCTCCAGGTCCTGTTCGGCATCCTGGTGGTGCTCCGTGCCGCCACCGCGAGCCGCCTGAAGGTTCCCGGCCCGATCCGGTCCCGGCTGGACAGCGCTTTTCGCCGCAAGCGGTCGCCGGCGGTTGTCGCGGTGGAGCCACCCACGAGGCAGCCCTCAGCGCTGCTGGAGGTCCGGGATCTTTCAGTCCGTTTCGGCGGCGTGGTGGCCGTCGACGGAATCTCGTTCGAGGCGCGTACCGGGCGGATCACCGGACTCATCGGCCCGAACGGTGCGGGCAAGACGACGACGTTCGATGCCTGCACCGGTCTCGTCCAGGCCAACGCCGGCGAGGTGCGACTGCAGAACCGGGTGATCAGTCGCGTCTCGACGTCCCGCCGGGCGCGGCTCGGCATCGGGCGAACTTTTCAGCGGACGGAGCTGTTCGATTCCCTTACCGTGGCCGAAAACGTCGCGATGGGAGCCGAAGGCCCACTCGCCGGGGCGAATCCGCTCGCCCAACTGTTCGCGGCCCACGGACATGCCGGGAGGGTGCGCGCCGCCGCGGCTTCCGCTATGGCGTTGTGCGGAATCGAATCCATCAAGGATTCTCGCGTCGGCGCACTGTCCACCGGGCAGCGAAGACTGGTCGAACTCGCGCGATGTCTTGCCGGGCCGTACCTGATCCTGTTGCTCGACGAGCCGAGCGCGGGTCTCGATCGCGCGGAGACCGCGCGCTTCGGGCAGATTCTCCGGCATGTCGTCGCCGAACGCGGCGTCGGAATCGTGCTGGTAGAGCACGACATGTCGCTGGTGCTCGAGATCTGCGAGGAGATCTTCGTACTCGACTTCGGCCGCCTGATATTCCGGGGCTCGCCCGCGCGGGTCCGGGCTTCGGAGGTGGTGCAGCACGCCTATCTCGGCGTACCGATCACGGACGAGAACCGGCTGAAGGAACCTGTAGCATGACCGGCCAGAGCAAGGGGGCCGAAGCTCAGGGCCCTGGGTCGTGCACAACGGGCCACAGCACGGCCGGCACCGAGTTCGCACTCGAATTGCGCTCGATCGCCGCGGGCTACGGCTCGACGATGGTGCTCCACGACGTCGACCTAGCCGTTCCGCCTCGCTCGGTCGTTGCGTTGCTCGGACCGAACGGCGCCGGAAAGTCGACGCTGCTCAGGGTGGCCTCCGGGCTACTGCGAGCGCGATCGGGAACCGTGTCGATCGGCGGAGCGGATCTGACGCACGCTCGCCCGGCACGCCGCACCCGTGCGGGTTTGTGCCTGATCCCCGAGGGGCGAGGTGTATTCGCGGACTTGACGGTCCGGGAGAACCTACGCCTGCTGACACCGCCGTGGCGCCGAGTCGGCACCGATGACGTGCTCGATGTCTTCCCCGCGCTGCGAGCGAAGCTGGATCAGCGGGCAGGTTCGCTGTCCGGCGGGCAGCAACAGATGCTGGCACTGGGGCGCGCCTGGCTGGCCGATCCGGCGGTTGTCCTGCTCGACGAGGTCTCGATGGGCCTGGCTCCGCTGGTCGTGGACGAGATCTTCGCGGCCCTTGGCGAATTGCGCACCACGGGCGCGGCGATTGTGCTGGTCGAGCAGTACGTCGATCACGCGCTCACGATGGCCGATCACGTGGTGTTGCTCAGCCGCGGCACCGTCGCGTTCGCCGGACCCGCCGCGGGGATCGGCCGAGATGTCGTGCTGCGGAACTACCTCGGCGTCGACGGGGGACACACAGACTTGCCGGCATCGCCGGCGGGACACCCATCCGGAACCGCGGCCGGGCCATGGGCGTAGCGAACACTCGGTATCCAGGAGTGCAGTAATGAGGAAGAGAAGGTTTCTGTGGTGCGTGGCGCCGATACTGGCGGCAGCGCTCGCGCTCACATCGTGTTCGGCCGACTCGACGAGTGACGGGCCCAAAACCGTTGGTCCGGTGAAGGTGTCCGACGGCGGGCTCAAAGGCGATCCGATCGTCATCGGATCCATTTGCAGCTGCAGCGGCCCTGCCGCCGGATCGGTGGGGCGCAGCAGCGATGTGCTGCAGGTGTGGGCGTCATGGGTCAACGATCGTGGCGGAATCAATGGGCACCCGGTCAAGCTCATCACCTACGACGACCAGCAGAATCCGACGACGGCGCTGGCGGTGGCGAAAAAACTGGTCGAAGAGGACAAGGTGGTCGCCATCGTCGGCCAAACCAGCCTGGTCAGTTCGAGTTGGCAGAGCTACGTCGACAGCAAGGGCATTCCGGTCATCGGCGGACAGCCGGTCGATGCCCCGTTCATCACCGACCCGAACTTCTTCACCTCCGGAACTACGCTGCCGGTGCTGATGCTGGGCGAAGTCGCCCAGGCCAAGAAGGCGGGCGCGAAGAAACTCGGCGTCTACTATTGCGCCGAGATCCCGGTCTGCGAGCAGCTACCGCAGATGGTGAAGCCGATGGCCGAACAATCCGGTCTGGGATTCGCTTCGGAGAAAGTCGCGATCGCGGCGCCGAACTACATCGCGCCCTGCCTGGCATTCAAGGAAAACGGTGTCGACGCCGTATTCCCCGGCGTTTCGGTCGAGGCGATTTCGCGTATCGCGGCATCCTGTGCTCAGCAAGGTTACAAACCGATTCAGGTGCCTACCGGCGTGAGCCTGCAGAAGGCGTGGGCCACGGACCCGAACTTCGAGGGCAGCATTTTCGCAGGCTCCAATGCGCTGTACACCGACGAATCCATTCCGGCCATCAAGGATTTCAATGACGCTCTCGCCGAGTACATTCCCGGCCTTCGGGATAGCGCGGACTTCAGCTCACCGCTGCTGTGGCCGTGGGCAGGCGGCCAGCTCTTCCTGGCAGCGGCCAAAGCTGCGGGCCTCTCGCCGTCTTCGGCGAGCGCGGATGTGATCAAAGGGCTGCGCGCACTGCGCGACGAGACCCTCGGCGGCCTCGCTCCGCCGCTGACCTTCCCGGAAGGGAAACCAGCCTTTCCGATGTGCTACTTCACCGGAAACACCAAAGGCGGTGCATTCCACTCCGACAACGGTGGTAAGCCGACGTGCATCGACGAGGCTACTGCTGCTGCTCTGATGAAAGCGCTCGCGCCGTCCTGAAACGCGAACCGGGCCGAATCGCTTCGTGTACGAAGGCGATTCGGCCCGATTTCGCTCAGGTGACTAGGCGGTCGGTTCGAACGATTCCGCGATGATCTCCGCCTGTTCCACCGCGTGCACCTTGCTGGACCCCGAGGACGGGGCCGACATGGCGCGGCGGGAGATTCGGCGCAGCTTCGTGTTGGCGAAGCGCGCGGGGAGGGTTTCGGGGAGGTTGAGGCCGAAGAAGGGCCACGCGCCCTGGTTGGCCGGTTCTTCTTGGACCCACGCCAGGTCGGTGGCGTTGGGGTAGCCCTCCAAGGCCTCGTTCAGGCGGCGGGTGGGCAGCGGGTAGAGCTGCTCGACCCGGAGGATGGCTACGTCTTCGCGCTTCTGCTTGGCCTTTTCGGCGGCCAGCTCGTAGTAGAGCTTGCCGCTGGTCATCAGGATGCGCTTGACCTTGCTGCGGTCGCCGATGCCCTGTTCGT
>NZ_JBSGEZ010000155.1:0-5965 GCF_053603155.1 Nocardia sp. NPDC004260
GTCCCCACCACGCGATGGTCGCGGCCACGCCCAGATATTGCAGGTAGGCGACGATCACCAGCGGCCCGCCGTAGTCACGCCACCACGCACGCAGCGCAACCAGTGCGACCACCCCGGCGGCGAGTAACACGACACCGAGCACCACCGCCGGTGTCCGAACGGCGCCAGTTGCGCATCGAGTCCGGACGCCGGCGGTGCCCAGGCGTGCGCAGAATCATCGACCGGGCGTGCCGGGGACCCACGGTTGGTGGTGGGATCGGACTCGGCGAACGAGTTGCGTGCGGCAGCGGTGGTCACCATGGCTGTCTGGCTGATGCTCCGATCGGCTGAGGGCCGCAATTCCGGCATTCGGACAGTCGTCGGTGACGACCGCCATCCTCGGTGACCGATCCCGACAGGTCACGGTTACCCGCTACGCGGCAGTTATCACGGTGAGCGCCCACTCTTCCCGCCGCACCCGTGCCACGCTGGATACCCATCCTCGGCACCCGGCTACCCGAGATCGTCCCCGACGACACCGACGTACTGTTCAACCCCGCCGGCGACCATCCCTTCGGCCTGACCACCACCGCGATATGCTCCGCCGGACAGGCCTGACACCCCGGGTCCCCCGGCATTGCTTGACAGCCGGCCAAGCACCAACCACACCCGCCAGAAGGGAGTGTCAGAACCGGCATGCCGCCGCTGCGCAGCACACCGACATCATCGATACTGTCCGCGCCAGCGCACATCCCGGCAATCAGCGTCGTCAGCTTCGGCCCGGCATTCGCCGCTCCGGAACGGATCCGCGGCCCGGTGATCGTTACCTTCCGACTCAGCAGTTCCCCCAATCCGGCCTGCTCGGCCAACCGCATCACCGGCACCAGCCCGGCCAGTGACACCAGACTCTGATCATCGAACACCGCTGACCCCGCGGCGAACCTAGGCAAAACTTGCACCCGAAGTGCCCTTCTGAACCGGACCGGATCGTTAGTCACGGGCCGTGTCGAAGCCGAACACGCTCGCCGCGAACAACTCACCCCCGCCCAGCGCGAACGCGAGATCCGGATCCGCACCCAGAGCAAACCCCGGACCACGCGCCGCACGATCCAGTCGCCCGAGCCCGGCCGCGGCGCCAGCATGCCGTACCAGCCACCGGATCTCGGACGTGGTCGCGGTCACGACCACGGGCCCAGCCTGTAGGACCAACACCGGGCATCACGGTTTCGACCGCTGAACCACGGCAGGTTGCCTCCTCGCAGCTTCGTGAGCTGCGGTGTTTGCGTCCCGGCCCGAACCGTCGTCCGCAAGCTCCCCGATTTCTCGACCACCCTCGATCTACGGAGTACCTGGTTCAAGGGTGGTCGAGAAACCGGTTCGGGCCGGGACGCCCTCGGCATCCACTGATGAATGCTGCCGCACCAGCTGTCGCTGCCGTCCGCGACGGAGATAATGTACCGTTATGTAACGGCACGCTCCGAAACTGTCGGGGTTGGCCGCTGAACTCAATTCGATGTTTCCTGTGGGTGGAGCCACCGTGCTGAATCGCAACTTTGCTCATCACGGCCGCTTCGCGGATCTAGCCGCAGGTGTGTCCATCGTCGCGCCTCTTGTCGGGGGGGCGGTGGGCCCTGGTGGAGGTGCGATCGGGGGTGCGGTCGGGGGTGTGGCCAAAGGCTGGCTCGAAGGCGATGACACCGCCGGTATCGTGCGCTACGCAGTCGAAGGTGCTCTCGGTGGACTGGTCGGTGGACTGGTCGGCGCGAAGGGGGCGGCGGCGGCGAAGGCGGCTGCCCCGTTGGTGAAGGCGCTGTCCAAGGGGGGTGTCGCCAACGCCGGGTTCACGGTCGCGACGGGGGGGATCGGCCCGTTCGGGTGGGGTCCCGATCGGGTCGATAGTGTTTCTCACGGCGTCCTTCCGACGGTGAGCATCGGGCGGGGGGATCGGCCGGATGGGTGAGATGCCTGAACTGGTGATGCCGGATCAGAGTGCGAGCACCTATCGGGACGAGTTCGGGTTTTCTCCGACCATCGAAGGCCCTTACCACAGTCTTCCGCGTACGCTGCGCGGGTTTTTCATGGTGTCAGATGGCGTCGATGAGGAGAGTGCTGGTGAGATATCTTCTGTCGGCCTTGGGCAGCGGTCGCCGCGGGAATAGCGTTGCGGCGGTGTGTCGACATGGATGTTCTCGTCGTTGGTGGGGTAGCGCCACAGCAGTTCCGGCCAGTGCCCGGCGATGGGATACGGCCGTCACGATATCGACGATGCCGGCGCGCTACTGTCAGTGACTACCATCTCGCCGCCGTCGCCGGCCGGGCCTTCCTCGCTCGCCTTGTCGGCGACTCTGGCATTGCCGGGTACGCCGGACCGCTGCGCCTGCACCGCCATCGCGCCGTCTGCCTTCTCGCCACCGCGGGCCCCACCCTTATACCGAGGTTCGCTTCCCGCAACCCTTTGATCGACCTCGAGTCCGGCACGTTGCAGGCGGTGGAATCCGGTGAACGGGCCGAATCCGCCGTGCCTGTCGCTCATGCGGGTGGAAAATGGCCGCAGGCGGCCATCGACGATCACTTCGTACGTGGAATCGTTCCCGTCCCCGAAAACGACGAGCACAGCGCTACGCTGAGCCCATACTGCGATATCGCCCGTCACGGCCGAGTGTGGCTCGCACCGGATGCCGGACGAATCATCCGCCGACACAGTCGTTCTCGAACCGGCATACGCGGACCGGGCATCTGTGCCCGACCGGTTCCCGAACGCTGCATCCAGTACCCGCGCGACCCCCGCTGAGACTTCCTGCCTCCGGCCGTCGGGAAACACATACACCACAAACTCTTCCGGCGACGGCTTGCGCGCCCGGTCAGCTGCCCCGACTGCGGCCCGTTTCCCAGCGGGTGGAACGTTGCGTTGTCGAGCCCACGGCATAGCATCGCTGCGGCGATTCCAGGGAGTGAAGCCGTCGGTCTTTGCGGCGGATGCAGGCGATGCCGCATGAGCATCGCTGCGGATTCCCGCATCCCGACCGGAGGCAACAGTGTTGGCTGCCGTCCACGGACTGCGGCCCCGCTGCCGTGCTGTATCGGCCACCGGATTCGGCGGCAAGTTTGGTGATGTCAGGTCCGAATCCTGCGAATCCGCCCTCGCTGGAGGCGATTGCGTCGGGGTACTCACGGGTCCGCCAGTCTGCGAATCCACCCCCGGTGGAGGCGATTGCGTCGGGGTACTCACAGCGGGTCCGGCAGTCTGCGGTGGTACGAACAGGTGTGCTGCTGTGGGGGCCTGGTGATCATGAGGATCTGAGTCATCGACACCGCCGGGTGCCCCTGGGTCATTGACCACTCTCGGCGCACGATCTGTCCAAGGCTGCTCCTGCATGGTCGGCTCTGGGCGCTGCGCCAGCTCGGTCAGGTGCTGACTCAGGTCACCGATCACACCGGCCTGGTTGTGCTGGAGTTTCGTCGTGTCTTCAACGATCTGGTCGACACGGTCGAGCCCGGTGGAAAGGGAGCGCAGGATGTGCTCACCCTTGCTCATGCCGATCGGAACGGTCCCCGCATCACCATTGATCCGGTGAATGACGGCTTCGATTTCGGCTCGGCCTTTGCGCGCGGCGACCAAGGATCGGCGAACCTGATCGGCCAGCCGCCTATCTGCTTCCTGGAGATCGTAGAACCTGCTCCCGAGTTGCGTAACCAATTCCTCATAGGTTGTGATGCGTGCTCGCGCAGCTTCTTCCACCCCACGCACAGCCGTCTTCTGTGGCACCTCGGCGACGGATTCCGAACCGAAAATATCCCAATTCGTGCGCAGCGTATGCGGAATATTACGATAGTAGCTCTCGATAGTCTGGGAAAACCTGAACTCGGCCGGATACGTGGGCGCACTCTGATCCGGCATCACCAATTCGGGCATCTCACCCATCCAGCTGGCCTCCCCGACCGACGCTCACCGACGGCACCCAGAAGTACATAGCCGAAGATACCGGACATTCCATCATTGAGACGTTGGCAAGTCGGCCATCAGCTGATACTCCCAAAGTTCCCAACCGGCGCGGCATGGGGGAATTCCCTACGGTTGCCTACCGGTCATTCCAAATTGTCGATATCTGCGCGAGCTGCTTGGCGCGCTTCTTGTCGCCCCTCTTACCCATGAACCATCCTTTCGACCGCACACATGGCAAAAGCGCTTGCAAGCTGCCACTTTCGAGCCGTGGCCACAGGGCCTTCCGTGGGGGTATAGGCACGCAGCCGCGGCCGGGGCGGAGGGGCCGAGGCCAGTTCCGGCGGCGCGGGTGCCGGTGCGGGGAGGTAGTCGGTCACGACGGGGATACGTTCGTTGATCTGCTCATGCAGCCGGCGACGGTAGGCGCGGCGGGCGGCCTGGACGTCCTCGGGCATGCGCGGCAGTCTGCGCCACCGTGTCCAGCCCGGTCACCGCCTGCTCCGCCTACCACGTCGCCGAGATCACCCGCACCGCGCAACGTCCCTTGGCAGCCACCGACATCCTCGACCACCTCGGCGCGGTCGGGTACATCGCGGCCTCGTAGAAGCGAAGGTGTATGCCCCACCGACAACCGGGCCGGATCTCATGACTCAACTGGCGCCGACGCTGTCGTCACCCCGTCCGATCCCGACCGTCGGAAGACCCTGGATCATCGACGGCCGCTCGCGATATTTGCGGTTCACCATCCCGATACCGACCTCTCCGAATACCAGCGCTTCGATTTTTTGCCATAATGGATCAGCATTTGGGACCATGGCTCGCATCATCGTCTTTCCGATCCATCCCCAGGTGCCGGCTACCACTCCTGTGATCGCCGCTTCGGTGAGCGCTCTGCTCTTGTCCTCGTGGTCGCCGACTGCTGCACCGAGAAACTGCCCGAGGCCCGACCCCACGGCCATGCCCAAAGGTCCTGCCGCCGCGCCGACCAACCCTCCGGCAGCGCTTCCGTAGAAACCCCATGTATTTCCTAAAGGAGCTTTCATCACTCGCCCCTTTCAACCGTTTCGCACTACCGAACGCAATGAGCTTTTCTCGGTGACCGCTTCTGCATCCCCAAGATTCATGGCCACGTCTGGGTAAATGATCGGGCCACTCGACCTCGACTGCAACAACGATGACCCCCCCACGGCAGAGAACTCGAACCTCGGGCAGGCGTATCTACACGTCCATACACGCCCCATATCTGTGGATGGGCGCGTATCACTCAGGTATGGGCGAGACGGGCGGCGAGTTCCTCGGCGCGGCTCCGATCTGCTCAACCGTGACAGGCCGGTCCCGGCCCTGATGCTGTTCGTGTTCACTCACCCAGGAAGGCTATCGCCGCCGCGTGCCTGCACGTCGGCGAAAGCCAACGGGCGGCGGCACGGGTGTGGTCAGAAGATGATCAGCAGTGCGAAGAACACGAAGAAGGTCCAGTCGCGGTCGGGGTCGGTCCGCAGGAGCTGCAGTGTGCGTCGCTGATCGTGCACCCCGCCGCGGCCGCCGCCGATGGTGCTCGGATGACTGCCGCCGACGCGGCAGCGAGCAAGGCATCCGCATTCGCGAAGTCGTGCTCGAGAAGGAAGTGCAGCGGCCGGAACGGATCTCGCTCGAGCGGCAGATCGCGCGACTGCTGGAGGATCCCGACGCCACCGAACTGCTGCTGCGCACCCTCGCTCACCGCTGGCGCCACCACGGACCCGACACCGCAACGCACCAGAAGCTCAAGCCGACAATCCTCGACGTGTGGCAGGCATTCCACGCCGACACCGACCCAGACGCGGCCCAGAATCCGCCGGCGAAACTACCCACCGCCGCCGCCGAGCACCGCGCCGCCGTCGAGCGGGTGTTGTCCTCCCCGAAGTCGATCCACACCGTCTTGATGCGCGTGCGCGACATGCTCGACGCCGGACAGTTCCCTGCCACCACAGCCGGTCCGGTGCACAACGGGATCGCCTACCTGTTCCGCCAGAACACCCCGCCGCGCCACCGCCAGTTCTACCG
>NZ_JBSGEZ010000156.1:0-5955 GCF_053603155.1 Nocardia sp. NPDC004260
CGCAACCAACACGCCGGACCCGTCCGCGACTTCGCCGTCGGATCCAAGATCCGATACCCGGATTACCTACCGAACGTTGCCTGACGCGGCACTAGCTCGTGCGCGAGGGTGAACCTTTGCCGCTCAGCGGGAGTACCGACGTTCAGCAACATGAGTGGGTATCCATCGTCCGGACTGCAGCTGACGGCGTCGATCGGAACGGTCTCTGCGCCGAAATCCGTTGGCATCGGTGCGACCAGCTCGCGGCGCACAACCAGCGCGCCCATAGCCTCGATCAACCCCGTCACCGAGTCCAGGGGGCCATGCCCTGAGCCAAGTTGCTCGCGGACCGCGCGGGCGGCATCGGCAGGGGTGTTGAGATCATCGACCGCGAAGCGAGGGAACCCACCGTTTTCCGGACGAGGAGCGGTGGCCATCAATCCTTTCAACTGAATCCGCGTCAGATTCAGTAAGGCGTGAATTCGCTTCAGATCACCGGCCGCTGCGGCTTGCTTCTTGCGGTGATGAATCAGACCGGCACCCGCGCCTACCCCCTGTTCGGTGAGGCGCAACAGTGAGATCGGGTACCCCAAGGCGTGTGCATAGTATTCAAGCCGGTCGCCAGTCACTGCTAGTCGCCCGGCTTCGGCCCGGCTCACGTATCCCTGGCTGACCCGGCTTGCAGACCCCTCCAACTTCTGCATCACTGCGGCGAGCTGGGCCTGAGTCATCGACCGAGATTCGCGAGCAATCACTAACATCCGCGGATTGGCGGTCTCGGCCTGTGCGAAGTCCATCCCACCTCCAGTCGTCCCTCAGAAATGTACCACGAAATATTCCTCGGACAATGCTTCCATGCAGCAAGGTCGGCTGATGGAGAACCGATGCTGATGCCTTCGAGACTGCTGCCCCGGCTAGGTAGGACGTGTCGAATAGGCAGCCGGGCAGGTAACTTTGCGCCGTTGTCTTGTCGGCGGTAGAGCGCAGTCCGCGAGATGCAGTAACGGGTCGTTGCTGTCTTAGCGTTCCCGCGGGTACTCCCCCGCGCCCGACCTCGGGCTTTCATGTCACACTGAGCGATTCGACCAGCGTCTCCATCCGCCGTGTCGAGATGCAGAGCAGATAACAGACCGAGGTGAGTGCGCGTTCGGCGCGTTTGCGGCGTTCGAGCAGCCAGTGCCGTATCAGGCAACGTTCGGTAGATAATCCGGGTGCCGGATCTTGGATCCGACGGCGAAGTCGCGGACGGGTCGGGCGTGCTGGTTGCGCCAGCGGACGTAGGTGCCAGGATCACCTCGACATGGTCGATACCATCTTCCTCACACCCGTGCCGGTGCAACTGGCATTACCCACTTCGATATACGCCGTGCTACGAAGGCGCGTAGCCGTCTGACATACAGCCCTCAACCGCCGCTCGTGCCTCGCACACCTACTCGCGAACGGACCCCCGCAATGAGTGCATGCGCGCACCCTCGATGCGCTAACGAGAGTTCTGAGGAACACATCGGCAGGTCCGCCGCCGCAGTGTTGCTCGGCGATGACGCCCTGGAACGCGTGTGCGAGAACGAGCGACCTGGCCCGGTAGTCGATTACCGATCGACGAAAACAGCAGTCGAAGTCAAAGCGGTCAAGCACGGACAATTCGAACAGCTCCGCGCGACGTACACCAAAAGATTGAAGACGATGTCGTTCTGCCGGTTTCCGGCCTCCGCAAGACGTGGTTCGTGATGCCGGACGCCACAGCCGCAACCGGCGAACGCTCCGCATACAATGGAACACTGTCGCTGCAAAAGCTCGAAATCCGTCTCGGACCGCTCCTGCTCGAACTCGAACGTCAGGGCATTGATGATGCCCTCACGGCGCCACGGCAACTACAGTGGCAGATCGCGGCGCTCCTACACGGCGGCAGCTGTAGCACTTTCGAGAGCTCCGAGATCGGCCCAGGCATCCTGCTGGCCGGCTACCTCGCTGGGCATAGCCGCCCGCTCAACATCGACCGAGCAGTACGAGACCGAATCCAGAACTGGCTCGACACCAACTCCTCGAACATGGTCGCGTCCCTGTACGAGGAAGCGGGAGTCCGGTGCGGGGTACTCGTCATTCCTCAAACCATCGACGGATTCTCCCTGACCCGGTCCCTGACCGAAGACTTCAAAGATCTCCGAATCGTCCCAGCCGAGCCTCTATCGCTTCCAAACGGGGTCGACACCGTGATCACGGTCGCTGGCGACCACGCAATCCAATTCACTCCCCCCAACCGGTGGACCCGCATCGAACTCCATCACGACATCTGACTTGCTTCCCAAGTCACCAGCTTCCGTCCACCGCAGCCCCGCAGAGGTGCTGCGGCACTTGATCGTGACGTTGAGAGGGGCGTCGCTCAGCGCGGCAGGCCGACGACGTCCACAGTGAGCCGGGCGTGGTAGTCAAAGCACTTCGCCCGAAACTGGAACAGGCCGTTCATCCGGCAGAACACCTCGCGGCCGAGGGCGCCGAGCAGGTTGCGTTCAGCCAGCATGACTCGGTTCAGCTGCTCCTCCGGCATCCCCTCCAGGCGCTGCTCAATCAAGCACCTGGGCACGGCTGCCGGAACGCTCTTCGCCGATGAAGCGGGCGCCGGACGCCGTACAGAGCAGCCCGTTAACAGCACGCCGATCATCGACCCGTGGCAATCCCCGACACCGCCGAGGCCGACATCAACGACTCCACCGTCCGCCACTGCTGATTGATCAGCTCATGCCTGCGCATCTGACCCGCATCTACGCGAAGTTTGGAATGGATTTTCACACCCGAATTGGTGGCTTACCTGCACAAACTCGGCCGCCGAATCCGAGCCAGGCCCGAGGAGCCGCAGTAGAGGCGCGTTCTCCGGGGAAAGAACAGCAGGCTGTCGCTATTCCCTCAGCGCGTGGCGGTGGCGGTACCGCCAGACGTCGCAGCCGGTACACCCCGACACTTCGAATCGCGGTGGGCACGGCGGCGGAGAGGGAAACCAAGTGCATCACGCTGGCATACCTAGCGAGGAACAGCCGGGAAGGCTGCGGAGCCGGCATTGACGAAAATAAGCCAGGCGTTCCGTCAGGGGCCGCGGCGCTGTCGGAGTCGGCGGCGCGATCGAGCGGGTGAGTGTACGCACTCCAGAAGTCGAGTGCCCCACCGGCGCAAGTACCGAGCGGCAGGCGCGTGACCGTAATCGCCGCGAAAGCCAAGGGAAAACCATCGCATCACCTCGGACTCCGTGTGCCGGGTATGCCACACTATCCGCTGGTCTGCTGCGGACCGATGAAACGGGAAGGGGAGGCTGTGGCGAGCCGTGCGGGTCAGGCGAACGAGGTCGGCAGCGTCTTCCGCAACGTCGTTGCCACCTACCTCGCGGTGTTCGGTCTCGCCAGCCGCCCGATCCCAGGGTTGGAGCTTCCCGACAACGTCTACCCAGTGCGGCTCGATTTCGAGACCGCCGACCCCACCGATGACATTCGTGTGACCTTCTCCGACGGGCGTCGTGCGTTCATCTCGGCCAAGCGAGCGGTAAACGCGGGCGTTCCGTTGAAAAAGACGGTGGCTGGCTGGGTCGAGCAGGCCCCGCTACTCGGTAAGGGAGACTTGCTCGTCATCGCGGGCGAGGAGTTCACCGGTTCCGCGCGGCAACTCTTCAACGTCCTTCGGCGGCACCGAGCCGGGCAACCGATGGACACCAAAGCAGAGCGGGATACGCTCCGTGTGCTGACCGATCTAATCGCTGACGAGGTTCGCGACCTGGTCCTCGACCGAGCACGAGTGCTCACCGTCTCGGGAGCGACTGAAACAGGCGAAGCCCGATCCGTGCAGGCGGCGATGATGGATCCCATCGTAGGCGGCCGGAATGGCCCCCAGGCAGTTGCCGTTCTTGCAGATCTGTTGCACCAGAGAGCTGGCAAAGCCCTCAGCAGTGACATCGAAGAATGGGTGACTGCACTTGCTGCCGCCGGCCTGGCGCCCACGCCCGACTGGGAAGGTGCGGCGGGAGGCAGAATCGCCGCTCGTCGAGCCGCTGTCGCCGCCTACCTGAAACAGATCGCCTCCAGGGCAGGACGAGTTGATCTGAGCCTGCTCGCGGACGATCTTCCACCCATCACCGTCGAAAACCTCCTCGCAGGCATGCGAGTCCGAGTCGAAGATTCACGCCAAAGCAGCGACCTGCTGAGATATATCCGGCGGTGGCGACGCATGTTGCTCGTGGGTCAACCCGGCGCCGGCAAATCTGTCGCGCTACGGGAGATTGCTGCCCATTGCGCGACGCATCCTCATGCCCCGATTCCCATCCGAGTCCCGTTGCCACGCTTGCTTGAGGGACAGCCCGAGAAGATCACCATCACCCGAATGGTCGATGGAGCGATCGCGGATTTCGTTGCCGCCGACCAGCGGGCACCACTTGCCGAGCATCTGACCAACGCCGTCGACCATGGACACGCCATCATCCTGTGCGACGGCCTGGACGAATGCGGCTCGCGTGCTCCGTGGATGGCCCAGCAACTTTCAGACCTTCTCAAGGCTCTTCCCCCGACCACTGGATTCATTCTCGCGACCCGCGGCAACGCAGAGCGCGCCGCTGCCCGCCTCGGGCTGCCACGCGCCGAACTCGCCCCCCCCAGAAGATCTCAGCGCGACAGTAGATGCGATCCTCGACGCCTGCGCCCAAGCGCGGGTGCCGAAATCCGATAGAGACGCGTGGCTGGCTGCCCGCCGTGCCTGGATCAAGGACGCGAGCGAACAACACGATCATCTGCTCCAAGTACCGCTCTTGGCTGTACTACTCGCTCTGATCTGCGCCGACACCCCCGATGCAGAACTGCCGAAAGGTCGCGCAACGCTACTGCACCGAGCGGTCGAGCAATCGGTCGAACGCTGGGAACAGACCCGACACACACCGGACCAATCTCGGCCGTGGGCTCCCGAACTGAGCCCGCAGATGCTGCTCGACGGTTTCGTCGAACTCGGGCGCATGCTGGACGGTGGGCTGAGCGTCTCCGGTTCACAAGCAACCCAAGCGCTGGCTTCGCTGCTGCGGGATCCTGCCCGATGGGCGCTGGCGCCGGCCAGGGCAAGTGAAGTAGCCAAGCACGTACTGCGCTTCTGGGACGAGCACGTCGCCGTGTTCGTCATCGACGCGACCGACCAGCTCATCGCGCGCAGTAAGGTATTCGTCGAGATCGCTACCGCTATGTGGGCCAAAAGCTCTGATGAAAAGACGCTCGAGGCATGGCTGGACGAAGCGCTGATCTACACCGACTCCGACGGCGCGATCGGCCTCGCCGCCGACCTGGACAACCGTACCGTCACTGCACTGCTTGATCTCGGCGATCGCAACAGGCCGCACATCTCCCTGCTCGTCGCAGAGCTGGCCGATCGTGGCATTGTGACGCTGGAGCCGGAGGAGCAAGGACGCACGCTAGCGCAGCTCGCCACAGGGATCGCCGCCATCAGCGAAGGCAACCCTCCAGTCGTGCGTGCTCGCCGAACTCCCCCAGAGCCCCGCGAGCCCGCAGCCAATTCAGCTGACGCAGACCCCTGGCCTTTCGTCGAAGCAGCGTGCCAGCTCGTCCTCTCCTCAGATGCACGAGCCCAGCGAGCAGAACTGATTGCCCATGCTGAGCTCGATGAACGTGCCGCATTGATCGCTGCAGCACTATGTGTTCTCACCGATACCAACACCGACAAGCAACGGCTCGACCCGGCGGCGGTTCAGACCGTCATGGCCGCGCTCAATATCGCCATGCCAACCCGGCCAGACGCGGTGGCGACACACCGTCGCCGGTTCACGATCGTTTCCCGTGAACCTCTGGCACCGGGACTGGACCGCGTCGCCCTCGCTGCGGCACGCCGCCTCGACGAATTGCCAGAGTGTCAGCGTTCACTCAATTCCCCAGCCCGTCGTTCACGTAATCGGACAGGTGGTGGGTCCTAGTTGATGTTCTACCCGACCTCCTTCCTGGGTGC
>NZ_JBSGEZ010000157.1:0-5941 GCF_053603155.1 Nocardia sp. NPDC004260
ACTGGTGGCATATGTGTCGGACCTACGTCCATTTCTGGTCCGCACTCGGCGCAACCCTTTCCCGCCGACATGGCCGCCAACGCTCCGGGACCTAGCATCGCGTCCCATCCGCGCGATGACGATGCTCGACAAGCATGCGGCTGCTTCTGACGCCCAACAGTTCATGGTCGAGTTCGCCGATGGTTCGCGTGGCGTCCTTGTCGTGGATCTGTCGCCCGCACCGCCCGGACCAAGATCGGTCCCGCCGGCATTGGCAGACCTGGATCCAGAGCAGCTGGCGAAATTCGAGCTGGCGTATCCCTCGTTCCGCCGATCCGGCGCCGAAAACATCGCCGGTCACCTGGTCGCACTCGACCTGGACAGGAGTCTGGTGGCAGCCGCGGTCGCCCGGAGCGTCGGCGGATCGATCGGCGACGGGGTTATCACCGAGATCCCGGCCGATCTGTCACCCGCGAAGCCCGCTCACTGGTATCGACTCAAGGACCAACAGCTCATGGCTGTTTACGACTACCTCATCGGTGTCGGCAACCGGAGCCCGGACAGCTACGGCACTAGCCTGGAGGGAAGGCCAGTTGTCACGAGCAACCCTGGCGCCTTCCCGGCGCGCGGCGCTTTCGGCGTGGATGATTACCACGGACCACGGCCCCATGACCCGCATTGGCTCAGCGGTTACCGCCGATCGCTCACCATCGCACATCGGATGATCTGCTCCGACTTCGTGATGCTGCAACTTGGCTCGCCGCTGCCTGATGAGATCCTCACCAGGCTACGAGCCATCGATCTCGCGATGACACGATCCAGCCTCCTGCATTCCGGGCTCGGTCGCCACGAGATCGACGGCTACCTCGACCGGCTCCGCGAGATTCGCTCTTACGGCCGGATCACTGGCGAGGCCTGGTACGGATCGATCGAGGTCGCCGTAATATCGGCCGAATTTCGGGCGGATATGACTAGGCAGGGGAACGACGACGGCATCCAAGGACACAGGAACGATGGCTCAGGCTCCGATTTCGACGGCCCATCATATATCGACGGCATATCATATATCGACGATTTTCGCGTAGAACTGCCTAACGGCCACTATTTGCAGTGTCGTTTCGCAGGCGCGCATCCAAGAGAAGCCGATAAGCTGATCTTTCAATTCCATGGATCGCTGGGCAGTCGCGTCGACACCGCCCCAGACCACGTGCTCCACCAACTCAAAGAAGAGAATGTCTGTCTCGTCACGTATGACCGTCCGGGCTATGGCTTATCAACCCGGCAGAAAGACATAAGTATCGCCGAGAGCGGCAAGCATGTCAGATACATCGCAGATCACCTCGCCTCCGCGTATGGAAACAAGAAGCTCACTGATGCGAAGATCCTCCTCGTAGGCCGATCCGGCGGAACACCTTACGCGACGGCTGCGGCGGCCGAACTGGGCCCCCGGTGTGGCGGACTCGCGCTCCTCGTGCCTGTCGCACCCCCCCAACGGATGGGAGAAGACTTCACCAAGGGAATGTTTCAGCAAGACGATCCGAATAACGAGTTCGAATCAATCAGACGCAAAGTTGCAAATTTTCTCGGAAGCCCCAGCGATCCGATGAAAATCATCGGCACCGAAAGGGAGAACTTCGGTGAAATAGATCGGTTGTTCTTGGACAACAACAGCCCCCTGCTCTGCGCAATGTATCATGAGGGCTTGAGGAAAGGCTCCGACGGTTGGTTTGATGATATAACTAGAGAGGATTATCGCGAGTGGGAGATCAGAACTGAAGAAATAGCCTCAAACTGCCCGATTTTCATATTTACTGCAACGGGAGACGGACTCGTACCACCGGCGCATACTATGGAAATCGCCGGAGAACTTAAGGAGGCGGGGAAGAAGTGTACGGTGTTCAATATGACCGACGAGGGTGCGGGTCATTTTGTTGCGCCCCAGATCAAGGGTGATGTATATGACGGGCTGCTCAGAGGAACGATGAGAGCGGACCTGCTCACGAAAAATAGGGAAAATGATCCGAGACCCCTTGAGCCTACACCCGAAAACCCCGTCGTCATCGTCAATGTCACATACGAAGAATGGATGGCGGACCGAGAAACAGCCCTTCGGCATGAGGTGCCGGAACTGACCGCTTCCGACGAGACGTCCGCGCCACAGCCTAGACACGCCATGGGCGACCCCACTGGATCCAGACTCGAAGTGCGAGGGAGCGACTCAGCACTTGCCGAGGTTGTTCAGAGCTTGGATCCGCCACACTACCCGAGCGGCTCCAGTGAGATCGATGCGGATCCCGGACGCCGGACGAGATGGCAGTCCAGGGATTTCGTTGTTACCAGCCCCGATGGCCAGCGGTTGCAGTGTCGTGTCGAAGGCCCGGAGAACGGCACGCCGATAATTCAGTTTCATGGCACGCCGGGCTCCCGAGTGGATACAGCCCCACCCGAGCTGCTCGATCAGCTGGGGATACGACTGGTCACCTATGACCGCCCCGGCTACGGTGGGTCGGCTCCGCCGCGGGAGGGCATGACGATCGCCGACGGCGCCAGGCATGTCGCCGCGATCGCCGACCACCTCGGCATCGACAGATTCGCCGTCGTCGGTCGTTCCGGCGGAACCCCCTATGCCGCCGCGGCGGCGGCGCTACTGCCAGACCGGGTCACCAAAGCCGCGCTGCTGGTCCCCACCGCATCCCCTGCCCTGATGAAACATAGGCTTCACGAGGGCAAAACCCAGCAGCGGGGCTTGGACAGGCCGATCGAGCAGGTGAGCGCCGAACGATTAGCGGCCCTCAGGGCCAATCCCACCGATCCGATGACAGTCATCGGAATACCATTCGACCAGCTCGGCCCCGGAGATCAGGCCATCGTTCGCAAACATTCACAGGATCTGTGCGCCATGTACACCGAGGGAATGAAAAACGGCTCGACAGGCTGGGTCGGCGACAGTAACAGGAAACAGCTACCCTGGGGTTACGAATACGGTGACATCCAATGCCCGACCATGGTCTGGACCGGAAGCGAAGACGGATTCACCCCTCCCGCGCACGCGGAAAGCATCGCCGCGCAACTGCCCTCCGGACAACTGTATACCGTTGGACAGGTAGGCCATTTCGGTGCTATGGAGATCAAACCCGGCACCTATGCATGGCTGTCAGGACGAGAAGACCTCGCCCGCTTCCCCACCGAACTGCCCCCCGGCTACCAGCCCGGAACCCCCATCCCCACCACACTCGACCAATGGACATCCCTCACCTAACCAACAGTCGATGAGTTCCTGACTGCTCCAGCTTCTCTCACCCCACCCACTCCGGCCTGGACCTGGGCCATCCCAGGCCTCCTCTGCGCCGAATGTCTCACTGAAGTGTTGTCGCCTCGGCCGAATGAATTGTGGTCGGGCCGACGGTTCCTCACTGCGGCTGAAGGCAAGGAGGCGTGGGTTGGCCCTGGCGGCAGTGCGCGATCTGCAGGAACTGCGGGTCCCGGCGACCGATGACGAGCTCGCCGACTTCGAGACCGACGTGCTATCGGGGTTCGTGCTGGCGCGGGCGTCGGCCGGGCTGGTCGACTCCACGATCCGCAACGACGTCAATCACCTGGAGTTGATCCGGGAGTGGTTCGGTCGGCCGTTGTGGGAGATGCAGCCCGTCGACGCCGACACATACTTCGGCAAGGTGCTGCGGGAGGCGAAGCCATCGACGCGGACTGGCCGCGCGGCCGCGCTGACGGTCTACTTCCACTTCCTCGAGCTGCGGCACAAGATCGAGTGCACAACCTCACCGGCCGCGTCGTCGAATGCCCCCTGGACGAGATCAACCGGCTCCGGGCCTCGGTTGATCCGCAACTGCGGATCCCGCCGACTGCCGAGGAGATCGAGCAGCTGTTCGCCGGTTGGCGCGAGGAGATGGCTACCTGCCGTAAGTTCGCGCCGACCGCCCGCAACTACGCGGTCGCCCGGCTGGCGGCCGATGTCGGTCTGCGGATCAACGAGGCCCGGATGCTGGATCTGGATGACGTGCGGTGGGAGCTGGGCCGGTTCGGGAAGCTGAATGTCCGTCACGGCAAGGGATCTCGCCGCAAGGGCCCGAAACCGCGGCTGGTGCCGTTGATCAACGGCGCCGACCGCAGCTTGCGCTGGTTCATCGAGGACGTGCTCGGCCTGTTCGACCTCCACCCGTCCCGGCGCGGGATGCCGCTGTTCACGTCCGAGCGCAAGAACACCGATGGCACCGCCATGCGCGCGACCGCCGACGTATTCCGTCGGTCCCTCGCCGAGGCCGCCGACCGGCACCTGCCTACCTGGTCGGGCAAGCTGACTCCGCATGTCCTGCGGCATTTTTGCGCCAGCCAGCTCTATCTGGCCGGGATGAACCTATTCGCGATCCAGGAATTATGCGGTCATTCCTGGACAGCCACAACTGCCCGATATATCCACGTTCACGCCACTCACGTCGAAGACGCCTGGGTGACCAGGCAACGCCGAGTCGCCGACCGATGGAAAGGACTGGCCCAATGAAATGGAACCTGCGTCTCGCCGCGGCCAACCGCGGCATCTGGAAGGCCAGCGAGCTGCAACGCATGCTCGCCGCCCGCGGCCTCGTCATCAGCGCCGGCAAGATGTCCGGGCTGTGGTCGGGTGACCCGAACGTGGTCAAACTCCGCGACCTGGACGTCATCTGCGCGGTCCTGAGCTGCGGGGTCGAAGAGCTGCTGATTCCCGAGCCGGAGACCGTCAGCGCGACGGAACCGGCGACCGAGGACACAGCGGCCGCGGTCGGCGAGGCCCTGCCGGTCGTTCCGCGCGCCCGGACCGGTAACATTTCTCGAACAATGGGCCACTCGCTACGACCACCTGCGGGAAGTCACCCGCGCCGACATCACCGCCGCGCTCAAGCCGTTGACCGGCTCGCAACGCTTCAACGCGACCTGCGCTCTGCGATCACTGTTCCGGTTCGCCAAGAAACGCGGCCTGATCTTCGCCAACCCGACCACCGGGCTCAAGACCCGCCCCGCCGACTTCGCCCTGTTGCCGATGACCGACGAGCAGATCCACGCCGTCGAGCAACTCGCCACCGACCCCGCCTGGCGAGTCATCGTCGCGCTGGCCGCCGAGAACGCCGCCCGCACAGGCGCTATCCGGAGCCTGAAACTCACCGACGTCGATCTGGCCAACCGGCGCATCACCCTCGCCGGACGCCGTCAACGTCTCGGCGACCTCGGTCACCGCGCCATCCGCCGCTGGCTCGACCACCGCCGCACCACCTGGCCGACCACCGTGAGCCCGCACCTGCTGGTCGGCCCGAAGACCATCCACAGCACCGCACCGATCAGCCAGAGGTCCGTGAGCCTGCGCATGCAGCCCAGCGGCTGCACCGTCGACCAGATCCGTTGCGACCGCATCCTCCACGAGGCCCTCACCGCCGGCCCCGACCCACTGCACCTCACATTGGTTTTCGGCATCGCCCACAACACCGCCGCCCGTTACGCGGCCGTCGCCGAGCACCTGCTCAGCGACGAACTCGAACATCCACCAGCCGACTGAGCCCACCAGCAACCGCTAGACTTCCCCCGAACTCGCCGCGATTCCCCGTGCCTCCCGCGGAAATACCGTGAGTTCCCGCTGAAAGTCCGTCAGTCAGCGTGAACCCACGGGAGTCGAGTTCTTAAGAACCGTGTCACCTGGTACATGAGCCCCGCCGCATCACCAGCAGCACCGCACCCCAGGCATAGCAGCCACGGCACCCACCTACCCGGCACCCCGAACCCAGCCATCGCCGCTGGTCAAGACAACTTTGTTGTTTTTCGCGCGAGTCCGGTCCTACTACCTCTTATCTACGGGTACCGGCGGGATGACCTGATCGCCGACTGCGATGCGGGCGAGGGTTGCTGGCCTCGTCGATCTCGGCTACCCCGACCAGGATGATGAGCATCATCGTGATCAGGGTGATGGTGAGGATCACTG
>NZ_JBSGEZ010000158.1:0-5899 GCF_053603155.1 Nocardia sp. NPDC004260
GTGCGCGGCCGCCGCTTGCTCCTTCGTCGCGTACGCGGCGGCCGCGCACACGCGAGCCGGGCCGCGAACGGCGCATGCTCGGTCTCGCTTCGCTCGAAAGACGGGGTTGCGGTGCGCTGGGTGCGTCGGCATGCGAACTCGAGACCACGACCACGACCACGTGAACGGGGCGGCCGCCGTAGCGGGGCGTCACGTGCTCGGTCCCGCACAGTCGTTACGGCGGTGCACGGTGCTCGGGCCCGCACAGTCGTTACGGCGGTGCACGGTGCTCGGGCCCGCACAGTCGTTACGGCGCGCAAACGTCGGCCTGGCCGCGAACGGAACGGGCTTGGTCTCGCTTCGCTCGAAACCCGTGGTTGAGCTGGGGCGGTTGCGTGATTCGGTGACCTGTCGACCGTGATTTCGTTTCCAGCGGGTCGTGAGGTGACCGCCACTGACCACCCTTCCCGCGAAGGCCCCTCGCTTTCTTCGAACACGTTGATCGGCCGGTGCAATCGAAACATCGGTCACCTTCCGATCGCAGCTGGGTATGGCACCAGTAGCGAAACGACTGCTTCGGGCGAAGTGCGCCACGGACGACGCGACCACTACTACGCCAGCCGAGTTCCCACCCGGCGATCCGCAGCCGCGCACCCTGGGCGGTAATCGGACGACGCGACAAGGCTGCCCCTGCCGCCCGCGACCGCATTGCTCGCCGATGGCACGGCAACCGCTGCCTACGACTCGCCATGAGCCCAGCGGCCGCTCGTCGACCCGATCTGTCACCTTGCGATGACCGGTGGTCCTCAGCAGAACGACCGATGGCCGCCCACGTCGGGGCGGCCATCGGCACGATTCGGCGCGGGGCATCGCCCCGCCGAACTCAGACGCGAACGATCAGCGCGTCACCCTGTCCACCGCCGCCGCAGAGCGCGGCCGCGCCGACGCCGCCACCGCGGCGCTTCAGCTCCAGCACCAGGTGCAGCAGGATGCGCGCGCCGGACATGCCCAGCGGGTGGCCGATGGCGATGGCGCCGCCGTTGACGTTCACCTTCTCCGGGTCGATGCCCAGCTTGCGGGTGGAGGCGATGCCGACGGCGGCGAACGCCTCGTTGATCTCCACCAGGTCCAGGTCGGCGGGCGAGATGCCCTCGCGGGCGCAGGCTTTGGCGATCGCGTTGGCGGGCTGGTCCTGCAGCGTCGAATCCGGACCCGCGACCACACCCGCCGCACCGATCTCGGCGATCCAGCTCAACCCCAGCGACTGCGCCTTCTCCTTGCTCATCACCACGACCGCCGCGGCGCCGTCGGAGATCTGCGACGCGGTGCCCGCGGTGATGGTGCCGTCCTTGCGGAACGCCGGACGCAACTTACCCAGCGACTCCACCGTGGTGTCGGCGCGAATGCCCTCGTCCGTGGTCACCAGCACCGGATCACCCTTGCGCTGCGGCACCGCGACCGGGACCACCTCGTCGTCGAACACGCCGTTCTTCCACGCCGCCGCCGCACGCTGGTGCGAAGCCGCCGCGAACGCGTCCTGATCCTGCCGGCTGATCCGATCGGCCTCGTTGCGCGCTTCGGTCAGCGCGCCCATGGCCTGATCGGTGAAGATGTCGTGCAGGCCGTCGTAGGCCATGTGGTCACGCAGCGTCACGTCGCCGTACTTGAAGCCCTCCCGGCTCTTCTCCAGCATGTGCGGCGCCCGGCTCATCGACTCCTGGCCACCCGCGACGACGATCTCGTACTCGCCCGCCCGGATCAGCTGGTCGGCCAGCGCGATCGCGTTGATGCCCGACAGGCAGACTTTGTTCAGCGTCAGCGCGGGCACGTCCATCGGGATGCCCGCCGCCACCGCCGCCTGCCGGGCCGGGATCTGCCCCGCTCCCGCGGTGAGCACCTGACCCATGATCACGTAGTCGACCTGGTCGGGCGCGACACCGCCCTTCTCCAGCGCCGCCTTGATCGCGAACCCGCCCAGATCGGAACCGCTGAAGTCCTTCAGACCTCCGAGCAGCCTGCCGACCGGGGTACGCGCACCGGAGACGATCACGGAAGTGGTCACGACGAGCCTCGCATTCGTAGATCGGACCTGCTCGCGCCCAACACCGGGCAATGCGAGAGCAGGTGTTCTACTCAACGGTAGCGGGTGCGTCACGCGCGCCCCGTGCCAGGTCGCGCTACTTTCGAATGGTGAGCAACGTTATCGAACAGTCATCTTTCATCCCCGCGGACTACGTGACCGCGGTGGACCACGTCGGCATCGCGGTGCCGGATCTCGACACCGCGGTCGCCTGGTACGCGGAGAACCTCGGCATGATCGAGACCCATCGCGAGGTCAACGAGGCTCAGGGCGTGCACGAGGCCATGCTTTCGCTGCCCGGCGCACCCGACCGCGCCACTGCCCTGCAGTTGCTGGCACCGCTCGACGCGGAATCGACGATCGCGAAGTTCATCGACCGCAGCGGGCCCGGCTTGCAGCAACTGGCCTACCGGGTGACCGACATCGAGGCCGTCTCCGCGTACCTGCGCGCCAAGGGTCTGCGTTTGCTGTACGAGGCTCCGCGGCACGGAACGGCCGATTCTCGCATCAATTTTATCCACCCGAAGGATGCTGGAGGTGTGCTGATCGAGTTGGTCGAACCGAACGCGAATGTTACGCACTAGTATCGGCGTCAAGTCGGGAAAACTCGTTGGAATGACATTCGCAGTCGAGTCACCATCGGCTGTCTTCAGGCTGTAGTTTGTGTGCCATGTCGTCACCCGAGTCCGATCGCAATCGCTTCGTTGCACTGCCCTTCACCGTTGTGCGCAAGGGTTATGCGCAAGACGAGGTGCGTAATTACTTCGACCGCTTCGACGCGGAACTGAGAGTCACCGCCACCGACCGCGATGCGGCTGCGGCACAAGCACGTAACCTCGCGAGCCAGCTGGAAGACGCGCGCGACGAGATCGACGAACTCCGCAAGGAGGTCGACCGACTCTCGGTGCCGCCGACCACCGCGGAAGGCATGTCCGACCGCATCTCCCGCATGCTCCGTCTCGCCTCCGACGAGGCGTCCGAGGTCCGTGCCCTGGCGCAGGCCGAGGCCGCGGAGATGGTGTCGATCGCCGAGCAGCAGGCCACCGAGATGCGTGGCAAGTACGAGTCGCTGCTCGCGGAGACCAAGGAGAAGCGCGAGGCGCTCGAAATCGAATTCGAGCAGACCCTCGCGAACGCGCGCACCGAGTCCGCCAAGATCATCGAGGCCGCTCAGGCCGAGGCCGACCGCATCGCGAAGGAAGCCGACGCGAAGCGCAAGGCCACCCAGCAGGACTTCGAGGCCACCATGGCCGAGCGTCGCACCAAGCTCACCCGCGCCATGGAAGAGCTGGAAGCCACCAGCCGCGCCGAGGCCGCCCAGCGGATCAAGGACGCGACCGACGAGGCCAACCGCCTCATCACCTCCGCCACTCAGACCTCCGAGCGCAAGATCGCGCACGCGAAGGAACTGGCCGAGGAGATGCGCGTGCTGCGCGGCCGCGTGCTCGCCCAGCTGCTCGGTATCCGCGGTCAGCTCGACTCGGTGCCCGCGATGCTCGCCGCGGTCAACCGGGAAAGCGAATTGCTGGACGGCGTTCCGGATCAGCGCAAGTCGATCGGCGGCAACACCAAGTCGGTCACCGGTTCCCGTCAGAAGGCGATCCCCGAGGTCGCCACCGAGGACGACGATATCGACTCGGAAGAGCGCGAGAGCGCCGACATCAGCAACTGACGTCGGACCGCGGCGACTACAGCAAAACTGAACCGAATTCACCGAAGGCCGCCCCAACCGGGGCGGCCTTCCTTAATTCCGCACCCGGTTTACTGGGCATCAGGACCAGCGCCGGGTGATCTTCCGAGTACGACGACCGTTCCAGCACCCGCGATGCCAATGCCTGCGGTCGTCTTCTCCGCCGTGAGCGGGCCACGCGACGACGTGCGCGACGCCTGGCGGGATCTCGTGGTCACAGCCGGGGCAGCGGTAGGTCTTCACAGCGCGGGTGCCCGGAATGGTGCGGACCACATATGTCTCATCACCGTCCGGGCCTGATTCCGTCCGTCCGAAGACATCGCCGATCGGCGCACCTCCCGACCGCGAGTGACCAGCGTGGCGATCCGAACGCGGTTTCCGGCGGGGCATGCGACAAGCCTATTACTCGGCCGCGTGCGCCCCGCACGCCCCTGAGTTCAGAATAAGCGGAATTCGTTGCTCTCCGTGCCGCGCAGGGCGTCGTAATCGAGTGTGAGACAGCGGATGCCGCGATCCTCGGCAAGCGTGCGCGCCTGCGGCTTGATCTGCTGGGCGGCGAAAACGCCCGCCACCGGAGCCAGCAGCGGATCCCGGTTCAGCAACTCGAGGTAGCGGGTGAGCTGTTCGACGCCGTCGATCTCACCGCGCCGTTTGATCTCCACCGCCACGGTGCCGCCGTCGGCGTCCCGGCACAGCAGGTCCACCGGGCCGATCGCGGTCATGTACTCGCGGCGGATGAGTGTGTAGCCGGTGCCGAGCGTATGCACGTGCTCGGCCAGCAGCTCTTGGAGATGAGCCTCCACACCGTCTTTCACCAAGCCCGGGTCGACGCCGAGTTCGTGCGAGGAGTCGTGCTCGATGTCCTCGATGGTGATGCGAAGTTCCTCGCCGGCCTTGTTGGCGACGACCCACAGCGCCTTCGCTCCCTCCGGGAGCTGCGCATCGCCGTTGCGTTCCTCCAGCCAGCAAGGCGGGCTCATCCAGTTCAGCGGCTTGTACGAGCCGCCGTCGGAGTGCACGAGCACCGAGCCGTCCGCTTTCACCAGCAGTAGCCTGCGGGCCATCGGAAGATGGGCGGTGAGTCGCCCTACGTAGTCGACCTGACAGCGAGCAATCACTAGGCGCACCCAAGCACTGTAGGCGAACGCCCGCACGCCCCTGTCGTCAGCCCATGAGCAGAATCGCCGCGAGAACCACGCTGACGGCGAGCAAGGCGCTTTCGATCCGGGTGAGCCGCCGACGGGTGGTCGTCCTGGCCCAGACCATGCAGAACCCGCCCACCGTGCCGATCATCAACGCCACCATGTGGCCGACCTGGGTGAAGGTGTGCTCGATGAGCACACCCTCGACCGCGACGATGAACCACAGCGTCGACCAGGCGGCGCGCCACCGGTAGGGCAGGGCGGCCACCAGCGCGCCGACCAAAGCCATGGCGCCGTAGCTGACACCGACGTCTTCGGCCCAGCGGATGCTCGTGGGCACCCATCCGGCCTCAACACCCACCCACAGCCCCGCCGCGACGAACAACGTGGCGCCGATGTGGCCGGCCAGGAAAACCCGCACCAACCGCAACGCGCCGAAGCGCAGTTCGGCGAGAGCGAGCAGACAGGCGAGCAGCGGGATGATCACCCACGATCCGACGACGTCGCCGATCACGAACGCGCTTGCCAGCAACGTCCCGATCCGGCCGTCCAGCAGGTTGTGCAGGTTCGTGCTCGCGTGCAGAACCACCCTCGCCTGAGCGGAGTCGCTCAGCACGGAGAAGATCGCCGAGACGACGACCAGCCCCGCCAAGTACACGGCCGTCGCGGGCAGCCTCGGCCGCCACCAACGCGGTCGCGTCGAGGTGGCGGGGGCTGGCGGCGCCGGGTGACCCGGCGTCGTCGCGACGACCATACATACCTCCGTTGTTCGCGCGGGACAGCGATCCGTCCCCACCATCCATCATCGGCGTCCGCGCGCTGCGTGTGCTTGTAGTTCCCTATGAAATTGCTGCGAAACGTTCTCGTCTCATGAACGACGAAAGGCCCTCGACGGTGTCGAGGGCCTTTCGTGAAAGGATGTTCCGGCGGTGTCCTACTCTCCCACACCCTGTCGAGTGCAGTACCATCGGCGCTGGCAGGCTTAGCTTCCGGGTTCGGAATGGGACC
>NZ_JBSGEZ010000159.1:0-5874 GCF_053603155.1 Nocardia sp. NPDC004260
ATGTGTTCATGCGGTACGAGCTGGACTGAAGGCTGTGCCGGATGTATGCGGTGCCGTTGCCCGTCGGAAGCGGAGTTGAGCGGCGACGTGAGCGAATCGCGTCGTCGTCTTCTATCGCCGGGAAATGTCCATACTCCCCGTGGGTTCAGCCGGACTGAAGCGATTTCAGTGGGAACTCACGGCTTTTCGGTTGCCGCAGGCAGGGAACCGCCGTGGGTTCCGGCCGGAGTCGAGCGGTTTCGTTCGGTTCCATTGCCCTGCGGCTGTTCGATCTCGTTGCTGAGTAGGTGCTGGGCGACGGTCGAATACCGCAGCGCGGTGAAGTGGTCGAGTTGAAGACGAGAGACAGGTACAGCGGGTCCGGGCCTGCGGTGAGTGCTTCGTGCAGGATTCGGTCGGCTCGGATGCGGTCGATGCTGAATCCGTTGCGGCCCAGACTGAAACGGACGAACGGCCCGCTGACCGGGCCGGTGCCGAGGACGGTCTTGGCGTTGACGAGCACGTGCCGGTTCGGGGTGCGCGGCCAAGCGCCGCGGCGGTGATCGAGCCAGGTTGTCGATGCCCTGTAGGTCAGCTCGCCCATGCGTTGGTGGTGGCCGTCAAGAGTGATGCGCCGGTTGGGGATGTCCAGGTCATCGAGGGTGAGGTTGCGGATGACGCTCGTGCGGGCGGCGTGCTCGGCGGCCAGAGCGACGGCGAGCCGGTGCGCGGGCTCGGCGGCGAGTTGCTCGATGAGCCGGATCTCGTCATCGGTCATCGGCACCAGGGCGGGATCGACGGGACGGCCCTTGAGACCGGTGGCGGGATTGCTGGAGGTCAGGCCACGTTTCTTCGCGAATCCGAACAACGAACGCAACGCGCAGACGGTGTTGTTGCGCCGGTAGCCGCGCAGCGGCGCGAGCGCGGCGTAGATGTCGGTCTTGGTGACTTCCCGCAGGTGACCGTACTGACTCATCCACTGTGTCAGCAACGGGCGGACCTGGCCGAAATAGGCGTAGAGAGTGGCTTGCGAGCGAGGCTTGGCCCTGTTGTCGCCGTCGAGCAGCACGAACAACCATCGGCGGACGGGCTCGGCGAAACCGGGGGTGAGTTCGCCGACGTTGCGGTCGATCCATGCCCTGATCGCCGGTGTCGTGTCGTCGTCGAGTAGTCCGAGATCGTCGAGCAATTCGACCAGCCGTGGTCTGGGAACGTGGCGATGCGGACGGGAACGGACCTCGCTCAGCGGGACTCGCTGTCCGTCTGGGCGGCCCTCCAGCACTGTGACCAGGCCGTCCAGAACGCACCGGGTCGATGACTCGTCCCAGCCATGAGCTTCGCCGAGGTGCTGGGCTCGGGCAGCCGCTGCCTAGATGATCGGGTCGGGTGACAGCACCGCGGGGTGCTGCCATCTCGGTGGCGGCGGTTTTCCTGCGCGTTGACGCCAGTAGGACGCCCAGGCGCGGCATAAGTTGTGGCAATACTTGCGATCTCGACGACTGCCAGCTGGCAGCGGCTCCTCACAGTGCAGACAGATCATCGAGGCGGCAACGACCTCCCGGCCCGGGCGCGGACGACCGGCCGAACCTCGCCTACTGCGGGTGCGGTCTCCTCGGTCGCCGGCTTCGGCGCAGTGACGGTGTCGGGTTCGGGAATGAGCAATTCCTCGACTCCGCAGCCGAGCGCCGCGCAAATGACATCCAGGTCACGGAGCTTGACGACGTTCGGATCGCCCGACCACAGCCAGGACATCTTCCCGGCGCTGATGACCAGGCCGCGGTCGGCGAGCATGCGCTGTAGTTCGCTGGCTTTCCAGATGCCGCGGTTGGCCGCGGCTAGGTGCAGGTTCCACTTCATCGGATCAGTCCTTTCCATCGGTCGGCGACGCGGCGTTGCCCGGTCACCCACGCGTCTTCGACGTGGGTGGCGTGGAAAATGGTGACGTCGGATATTGGAACTGTCTGAATACCCTGTCATTGGGGGTCGTGGGGTCGTCAGCTCTGTCGGCGGAAGCCGCCTTCGGTGTTGATGACTTGTCCGGTGATCCATGAGGCTTCGTCGGTGGCGAGCCAGCCGATGAGGCGGGCGGGGTCGTCGGGTGTGCCCCAGCGTTGAGCCGGGAAGCGGTGACGAACTGCCTCGTGAAGCTCGGGTGATGCGTATCCGGTGTCGACGGGGCCGGGGTTGACGGTGTTCAGAGTGATTGCCTGGTCGGCGAGATGGTCGGCCAGGGTGGGGGTGATCGAGGCGAGTGCGCCTTTGGCTGTGGCGTAGGCGATTTCGCCGCGCATGGGGCCGAGGTCTTGTCCGGATGTCATGAGGATGACGCGGCCTCCAGGGCGTCCGTCGTGCTGTGCGGCGAATGCCTGGGTGAGTAGTAGGACCGATCGGGTGTTCACGGCCCAGTGGGCATCGAGCAGTGCGGCGTCCAACGTGCCCAGTGGACCGTCGCCGCCGCTGCGCGCGTGGTTGCAGACGAGGATGTCCAGGTGCCCGTAAACCTCTCTTGCAGTGGTGATCAACTGAGCAGGTGCGTCGGGAACGGCGAGGTCGAGGCCGAGGTGGTGGACCGGAGCATTGTCGGCGAGGATTTTGATCAGGGCCTGTGGTCCGTCGGGGTCTGCTCCCCATGGCTGTTCGCTGTCGTGTGGTGCGTAGTGGTGCAGGAACAGGCTCGCGCCGGATGCGGCCAATCGGTGGGCGATCGCGTAGCCGATGCCCTTGCGTCGGCTCACTCCGGTGACCACGGCGACTCGACCACGCAGCGGAAGTGGATCACGTTGCAGTTCAGTGGTAGAGGGTTCGGTGTCGGGCATGGTGACGTCCGGAGTCCGGTGTAAATCGGCGGGTGCAGGTCCCGGCTTCGCTGGGTGATGTTACGCGGTGGCGCTGATGGTGTCGGCGGTATCGTCGGGTGTGCGGTGGGGCCGCAGTTGGCGGGGTGGTTCGAGCAGGCTGCGCCGCAGGTCCTGCAGCAGACGCAGCCCGGCGGGGGTCATGGTGAAACCACGCCAGCCGCGCGAGGCCCGGTCGGGCACGGCCCACACGATGCTGATGCAACTGGTCTCGCCGGGGAAGCGGCCGATAACTTTTGCGCGTCTTCGTGTTTCACCGAATGTGCGCTCGATGAAATTCGAGTGGCGAACCCGGTTGTGGTGTTCGGCGGGGAACCGCAGATACGCGGTCAGCCCTGACCGGTCGGTGGCCAGAATCTTCATCGCCGCCGGATAGGTTGTGCGGTAACGCGTTTCGACAGCGACCAGACGCTTGTCGACGAGTTCGACCAGTTTCGGGCCGGGCTCGACGGTCAGGTTCTCGGTGTCGAAGCAGGCCCAGTAACCGTCACGGATCTCGGCCTGCATCCCGGCGGGGATCTTCGCCGCGACGTTGCGCCACCGGTAGATCAGGCACCGCTGGCGCAGGGCGGCCGGGAAGATCTGCTCGATCGCGGCGATCAGGCCGCGAGCGCCGTCGGAGACGACCAGCAACGGGCATCGCAGACCACGATCGCGCAGGTCGGTGAGGAAATCGGCCCAGGCGTCGGTGGATTCCCCCGAACCGGGTGCCAGCCCGACGAATACGGGTTTGCCGGTGGTGGTTATGCCCCAGGCGGCCAGCACCGGCTCGGACGGTGACCCTGGATGCATGCGGAAGAACGAGGCATCCAGGAACAGATAGTCCAGCACCACCTCCTCCAAACGCCGCTGCACCCATGCCTCGTACTCGGTTTTGATCGCGGAACAGACCCCGACACCGTCGATTTCGAGATCGATGCCTGGTCGCCGAGCGCGTCGGCGAGGGGGGCTTCCACATCGCGGACCGACAGCCCGCGCACGAACGACGCGATCACCAGTGACTCCAGCGCGTGAGTCTTGGTGACATGCTTGCCGTCACCGGCCGATACCCGTTACGGGAACCCGGCTGCGCCTCGCACACGGTGCCGGTGCGCTGGTCAGCGGTCGCGGCCGAGGAACTCGGTCACCTCGGCCTCGAGGGCGGCCTGCATCAGCAACTGGGCGCCGAGGCGAGCCACCTCCTCCAAGATCTCGGGTAGCTCACGATCGGAGGCGAACAGTTCGTCGATCTTGGCGCGGACACGGTCGGTCGGCGATACTCGTGCGGGCACGGGCGTAGCTCCTTCTTCGATGACTTGGCGGTTTTCGAAGCGGAACCTACGCCCGGCCTCGTTCACGAGGCCGGATTTACACCGAACTCAGGACGCGACCCACGCCGCCGCCCTCATCTGCTGGCGAAGACTCCGCAACCGAACCTGATAGGTGCTCTACACCTCTGGTCGTTGTCTGGGTGCCCTGTATGTGCTCCAGGGATTCGGGGGGTGGCCGTATCGACCGGGTTTGATTTCAGAACCGAATTCGACGATGAAGTTGCCACTCTGTTGGACCGAGTCTGGTCCCGGTCTTTCAATAGAACCCATAATTCGGACAGAAGATTTTTCGGTGGCGTGTACGTCGAAGTCTATTCCTGCAGAATTCGGCCGACTTGCGAGCGGCCGATCCTGCGGCGGGGGAACACGACATCTGGATCAGATCAGCCGTCGGCGCGCCTTTGGTGGCCAGTTTGAAATGCTTGTCCGCGGCAAGGATCTGCCCGTAGATTTCTCCGTCGACTTTCATGGGAACCCATCTGCCCCATTTCGTGAACGGGATCTCCTTCCTGACCTGAACGACGTAGTTGTTCCCGTTGGCGTGCGCCTGCGCGAATACCATATCCTTCGCCTGTCCCCAAGGGGACGGGGCTACCCCTACCCGGCGCGGCGGCTTTCCACCGTAGATTATGAACGGTGACACCGTGATCGTGCACTCCATGGACCGCCTGGCCCGCAATCTCGATGATCTGCGGCGGTTGGTGCGCACCCTGACCGGCAAGGGTGCGCGGGTGGAGTTCGTGAAGGAGTCGCTGACCTTCACCGGGGAGGACTCGCCGATGGCGAACCTGTTGCTGAGCGTGATGGGTGGGTTCGCCGAGTTCGAACGCGCCCTGATCCTCGAGCGCCAGCGCGAGAGCATCGCTGCGGCGAAGGCCCGCGGCGCCTACCCCGGCCGCAAACCGGCCCTCACCATCGAGCGGGCCGCCCAGCTGCGCGCCCGCGCCGCCACCGGGGAATCGAAAGCGGCGCTGGCCAAAAAGTTCGGCGTCAGCCGTGAAACCCTCTACGCCTACCTGCGAGCTGAGACCGTGACGGCCTGACCGGCTGGTTCTGATCGCGAACCTGGGCAGCGTCTGATCGCGAATCTCGACACCGCCTGATCGGCGGTGGCTGAACCAACCCCCACCGCCATAACGCTGTTCTGTCTCGTTGTATGTGAGACAACGTGAGCGGGGCGTCTTCGCCGTTGAGGCTGCGTTGCGGCCCGTGGGGTCCAAGTCCGCCGGATCCGGCGCTAGTGTGATCAGCAACGTCCTGACCAGCAGGTTTCCCGGCGGCCAGGCCATTTCTGCGAAATCCGGCGCTAAGGGGTTACCGCGCACAGGTACTGACTATGTTCGGTAACTCCGGTGACGACCTGGGGAAACGATCCGCCCTGAGGCTCGGTGACTCCGCAAACTATCTGCGGTAACGGCTTACCGCCGGATTTGGCGGACTTGGACCCCACGGGCCGACTACCAGGCCCGCCTGCGCCACGGCCTGCCCACCCTCGAAGTGCAGGCGCGGCTGGCCGACGCCGTGTCGGTGATGACTCCGGAAGATCAGCAGATCGCCCGCGACCGCGGCAAGACGATCCGCGCCAACCCCGCCGGGGACTACAAGCCGCTGTGGCCCGATCACGTGGACCGCGACGAGCTGGCCGCGACCGTGCGCGCCTACGCGGCGCTGGCGCCGTCGGTGGAGGCCCGCATCGCCCGCGCCGACGGTCTGGATCCGCAATGGGCGCT
>NZ_JBSGEZ010000160.1:0-5746 GCF_053603155.1 Nocardia sp. NPDC004260
CACGGGTTCGGTGGGGCTGGTGGATCTGGCGCTGGCCTCGCCGATAGGCGACGAAGGAGCAAGCGGCGGTCGCGCACACGCGAGCCATAAGGGGCCGCGAACACGCCGCGCCCGCGCGGCCAAAAACTCAGAACGGATCCGCGGCGGCCCGGCGCAGGACTTCGCGGGCAAGGGGCCCGTGCAGGGCGTCGACCGGCTTCCCGGGCAGGGTGTCGTCGTCGGTGAAGATCCACTCCAGGATCTCCTCGTCGGTGTACTTGGCGTCGCGCATCACGGTGATCAGGCCGGGCAGCGGCTTCACGACCGCGCCGGTGTCGTCGAAGAACCGCTCGGGGACACCCGCCACGCCTTCTCTGCGGACGGCGATCAATTGATGGTCGCGCAACATCTGGTGCACCCGGGTCACCACCAGCCCGAGTCGTTCGGCCACCTCCGGCAGCGACACCAGGGTCACCGACTGCGGAAGGACGTCGTCACTGCAGGGAAATGCACTCACCCGGACAACGGTAGACGGTCGTGCGCCGCACGTCGTGAGACACCCGGGGTGGTCCGAGTCGATACCATCGTGGGGGCCGCACGGAGCGGCTGACTTTGTGAAAGCCGGAGGACTTCTCTTGATCGGCCAGATGCTGGAAGGGCGCTATCGGATCGATGCGCCGATCGCCCGCGGCGGAATGTCGATGGTCTTCCGCGGGGTCGACACCCGCCTGGACCGGCCGGTCGCCATCAAGGTGATGGATCCGAAGTTCGCGGGCGACCCTCAGTTCTTGTCCCGATTCGAGTTCGAGGCGCGCGCGGTCGCCAAACTCAAGCATCCTTCTCTGGTGGCGGTGTACGACCAGGGCATCGACGGCGATCACCCCTTCCTGATCATGGAGCTGGTCGAGGGCGGCACGCTGCGCGAGTTGCTGCGCGAACGCGGCCCGATGCCGCCGCACGCCGTGCGCGCTGTCGCCGAACCCGTGCTCGCGGCGATCGGCGTCGCGCACTCCGCTGGACTGGTACACCGCGACATCAAGCCGGAGAACGTGCTGATCTCCGACGCGGGCGAGGTGAAGATCGCCGATTTCGGTCTGGTGCGCGCGGTGGCGGCGGCGAACACCACATCGGCGAGCGTCATCCTCGGCACCGCCGCCTATCTGTCGCCCGAGCAGGTCACCAGCGGCTCCGCCGACTCGCGCAGCGACGTCTACTCCTTCGGCGTGCTGATCTTCGAGCTGCTCACCGGCCGGGTTCCGTTCACCGGCGACACGTCGATCTCGGTGGCCTATCAACGCATCGAGAACGATGTGCCGAGCCCGAGCGCTTTCATCTCCGGGGTACCGCCCGAGTTCGACGAACTGGTCGCCAAGGCGACCGCGCGCGAACCCGCGCACCGGTTCGCGGACGCGAACGAGATGGCGGCCGCGCTGCGGCTGATCGGCGCCGAGCTGCGGTTACCCGCCTATCGGGTGCCCGCGCCGCAGGACTCCGCCGAGCATCTCAGCGCCAGCTACCGAGCCGTGCAGCCGGATCGCGACGACCAGCCGGGCTTCGCCGGGGCGTCTGCCCACCCGCCGCAGCCGGTGCAGCACACCCGAGTGGTCACCGCCCAGCGGCCCCGCATCGACCACGACGCGCCGGATGCCTACGACCGGCCGCAACCGGTGCGCCAAGCGCACCCCGCGGCGCCGTATCCGCCCTATTCCGATGACATCAACCGCTCCCGGCGCACGGTCTGGGTGTGGGTGGCCATCGTCGCGGTTCTCACACTGCTGGTCGGCATCGGCGGCTGGTGGCTGGGTGTCGGCCGCTATTCGGCGGTGCCACCCATCGCCGGGCTGGACACCGACAAGGCGGTCGCCACCCTGCAGAATGCCGGCTTCGAGACCGAGATCCGCCAGAAGGCGTCGGACTCGATCCCGGTCGGCGGCGTGGTCGGCAGCGACCCTTCGGCCGGATCCAAGATCACCAAAGGGTCGACGGTCGCCGTCCTGGTCTCCAACGGCAAGCCGAAGGTGCCGGACGTCAAAGCGGGTGACCAGGTGTCGAAGGTCAACCAGTTGATCCGGGACAACGGCCTGCAACCGGTCGACGCTGGCGAAGTGTCCAATACCGCGCCCAAGGGGACGGTCGCCCGGGTGGAACCGAACCCGGGGACCGTGCTGCCTCTCGGCGCGCAGGTGAAGGTGTACCGCAGCAAGGGTTCCCAACCGGTGAAGGTTCCCGACGTGCGCGGCAAGTCGACCGACGAAGCCACCAAGATCCTCACGGCCGCCGGCATCGCGGTGCGTGAGACCAAACCTCAGTTCGACCGCAGCGTCGAGGCGGACAAGGCCATCGGCACCCAGCCGGGCGCGGGCGCAACCATCCAATCGGGCGACGGCGTCGTCCTGCTGATCTCCAATGCTTTGAAGATGCCCGACGTCCGCGGGTGGACCGTGGCCAACGCCCGCGCCAAGCTGGAGAGCCTCGGGTTGCAGGTCGAGGTGAAGCAGTTGGCGCGCGCGGACAGCTCCCTGGTGGTCTCGCAGACGCCGGCCATCGGGGTCAACCTGGAGGCGGGCGACACGGTCACCATCGTGGCCCTTCCCTAGCGGGAAGCGCACCGGCCGCGGGTCAGGGAAGACCGCGCGGCAGGGGATCCGATCTCAGCGCAGCATTTCGGCGACGAGGAACGCCAGTTCCAGCGACTGCTGGGTGTTCAGCCGGGGGTCGCAGGCGGTCTCGTAGCGGCCGGACAGATCGAGGTCGGAGATGTCCTGGGCGCCGCCGAGGCATTCGGTGACGTCCTCTCCGGTGAGTTCGATGTGCATGCCGCCGGGATGCGTGCCGAGCGCGTGGTGCACCTCGAAGAAGCCCTGCACCTCGTCGACGATGCGGTCGAAGTGGCGGGTCTTGAAGCCGGTGGACGACTCGTGGGTGTTGCCGTGCATCGGGTCGCACTGCCAGATCACCTGGTGACCGGTGGCCTGCACCTTCTCGATGATCGGCGGCAGCACGTCGCGGACCTTGCTGTGGCCCATGCGGGACACGATGGTCAACCGGCCCGGCTCGTTGTTCGGGTCGAGCCGCTCCACGTACTCCACGGCCTGCTCGGGCGTGGTGGACGGGCCGATCTTCAGGCCGATCGGGTTGGCCAGCAGTTCCGCGAACGCGATGTGCGCGCCGTCGAGCTGGCGGGTGCGCTCGCCGATCCAGAGGAAGTGCGCCGACAGGTTGTAGAGCACCGGCTCGCCGATCGCGTTCTCGCTCAGGCGCAGCATGGCGCGCTCGTAGTCCAGCACGAGCGCTTCGTGGCTGGCGTAGATGCGGGCCGACTTCAGGCTCGGGTCGTTCACCCGGCACGCGGTCATGAACCGCAAGCCGCGGTCGATCTCCTCGGCCAGCGCTTCGTAGCGGGCGCCCGCGGGCGATTTGGCCACGAAGTCGCGGTTCCAATCGTGCACCTTGTGCAGGTCGGCCATGCCGGCGCCGGTCAGCGCGCGCACCAGGTTCATCGCCGCGCTCGCGTTGGCGTAGGCCCGGACCAGGCGCGACGGGTCGTGCTCGCGCAGCGCGGCATCGGCGACCAGCGAGTTCACCATGTCGCCGCGGTAGGACTTGAGCCCGCGCGAGTCGGTGTCCGAGGAGCGCGGTTTGGCGTACTGGCCCGCGATCCGCGCGACCTTCACCACCGGCAGGCTCGCGCCGTAGGTGAGCACCACTGCCATCTGCAGGAGAGTACGAATGTTGCCGCGAATATGCGGCTCGGTGTTGTCGGCGAAGGTCTCCGCGCAGTCGCCACCCTGCAGGAGGAATGCTTCGCCGCGGGCGACCTCGGCCAGCTGCCCGCGCAACTCCTCCACCTCGGCGGGCACGCAGATCGGCGGGACGCTCTCCAGCACTGTGCGCATGTTGGCCGCCTGCTCCGGATCCCAGGACGGCTGCTGCAGCGCGGGCCGCGCCAGCGCGTCGTCCAACCGCCTGCGCAGCTCGGTGGGCAGCGGAGGCAGTTCCGGCAGGCGATCGATGGGTACGTCGACGGTCCAGTTCACGAGTTCAGAATACGGACCGCACGCCCCGTGGGGATACCCAGTCCCAGGGGTGGAATCGCTCCACCCAGGGTGAATGCGCTCTGCCCAGCGGGTGCCGCCGCGGAGCAAGACCGTGTGGTTCGATTTGTCGCCTTCAGCGCCATCGCGGAATTCGAGGATTTTTTGGCGAGGGCGACCGGATCTCGGCCTTTCGACCGACGCCCGAGATTTTCGGACCGGTTGCCCGACTCGATACCGGCGATATGGTGAAAATCCATTTCCGAAGCATTCTTCTATCCAGTTTTCCAGGGCAGGATTCCCTCCTTGCCACACTGCCCTCGCGCTCGTGCCCTCGGTGCGCGACCTTCTACACTGCATACGAGAACACCAGCCATTCCGCCCCCAATTGCTGCCGAAATCCCCTTGCCAGCGCGGATATCAGAGAGGCACAGTGCTTGAGATATTTTTATGACTGCGAATTCATCGAGGACGGAGTGACCATCGATCTGGTCTCCATCGGCGTTGTCTGCGAGGACGGCCGGGAGTACTACGCGGTGTCCACCGAATTCGATGCCGAACGTGCGGGGCCTTGGGTGCGCAAATTCGTACTGCCGCAGCTGCCTTCGCCCTCCTCTCCGCTGTGGCGCAGCCGCGACCGGATCCGCGACGAGCTGTACGCGTTCCTGGTGCCGCGGCCGACCGTGCAGCCGGAGTTGTGGGCCTGGGTGTCCGCTTACGATCACGTCGCCCTGTGCCAGTTGTGGGGCTCGATGGTCGATCTGCCCAACGCGCTGCCGCGCTACACCAACGAACTGCGCCAGCACTGGGAGGCGCACGGCCGTCCCGACCTTCCGCCGATCCCGCCGGACGCGCACGACGCGCTCGCCGACGCCCGGCACAATCTCGCCAAATTCGAGGCAATCGAGGCCGCGCGACGCGCGACGCCACGCCTCTGACATAGGCGGCATAGACGCGGAAAGGCCCCGAGTCGTATTCGACTCGGGGCCTTTCCGTGGCCGGGGGCGTCAGTGGCCGTGCTTGCCGTTCGCCGCCTCCTGCGCCTGCTGCAGCACCTTCAGCTGCTTGTGCTCTTCGGCGTGCTCCATCTCGAAGTGCCGATCGCTCTCCTCCTGCGGATCCGCGCGCAGGAAGCTGCCGGTGCCCGGCTTGCCCGCCGAACCCAGCTTGCTCATCTTCTTCGGCACGGGCGCGCCCTGGTACTCCAGCGGGATCGGGTGGCCGTGGTCGTCGACCGGGCCGAGCGGCTGGTGCACCTCGATGTACTCGCCGTGCGGCAGGCGCTTGATCACACCGGTCTCGATACCGTGCTCGAGCACCGCCCGGTCGCTGCGCTGCAGGCCGAGGCAGAACCGGTAGGTGAGGTAGTACGCCACCGGCGGGGCGACGAGCAGGCCGATGCGGCCGATCCAGGTGGTCGCGTTCAGCGAGATGTCGAACTTCAGCGCGAGGATGTCGTTGACGCACGACAGCGTGAGCACCACGTAGAATGCGATGGCCATCGCGCCGATCGCGGTCCGGACCGGGACGTCACGCGGACGCTGCAACAGGTTGTGATGCGCGGTGTTGTCGCCGGTGAGCCGCTTCTCGATCCACGGGTAGGCGATCAGCACCGTGAACACCAGACCCATGATCAGCGCGACCCAGAAGACGGCGGGCACAGTGTAACGGCCCAGGTACAGCTCCCACGGCGGCATCAATCGCGCCATGCCGTCGGTCCACATCATGTAGAA
>NZ_JBSGEZ010000161.1:0-5417 GCF_053603155.1 Nocardia sp. NPDC004260
CCAGCAGCGCTCCGACATGCCGGCGCGCACCGGCCATCGAGTCACCGTGCTCACGGATCCGATCCTGATACATCCTCACCGCCCGAGCGCGAGTCTCCTCGTCGAACTTCCGTGGTGCCGCCATGGCTGACAGTCTCCCTTGCTATATCAGGAGTCTCCAGCCAGTCCAGGACGGTTCATTCCGATGTTCGTGAATTGATCGTTTTACAACACCCAGGCCGCAGGTCTACCGCTTAGTTAGCCCTATGAACTCAGTTCAGAATGAGTTTGCGGAGGCAGATGACCGAGCAGGCGAGGCTGAGTAGGGCGTGGTGGATGTCGGCGCGGCGTTCGTAGCGGGTCCTGAGGCATTTGAACGTGTGCAGCCAGGCGAAGGTCCGTTCTACCGGCCAGGAGACAGTGCCGAGTCCGGAGCCGTGGGTGTTGCGGCGGCGGGCGATGACTGGTGTGATGCCGCGAGTGCGGACCAGCCTGCGGTATTTGTCGTGGTTGTAGCCGCGGTCGGCGTAAAGCCGTCGGGGACGCCGCCAGGGGCGGCCGACCCGCCCCTCGATGACGGGCAGGGCGTCCGGCAGCGGGATGAGCTGGGTGACGGTCGTTGCGGTTTCCGCCGGTCAGCGTGACCGCCAGGGGTGTTGCGGCGGCGTCGGTGATCAGGTGGTGTTTGGAGCCGGGCTTGCCGCGGTCTACGGGGCTGGAGCCGGTGTGGTCTCGCCTAATCAGTTCTGGGAGTGAGTTGTCCGGCACACTCCTTGGTGGTGGCCGACCGGCAGGTGAGCACTTTTACCCCTGGACTTCGAGTCCTGCCAAAGATCGTGCCCCTGCCGGTGGGTCGGGGGAAGTTGATCGCTGCTGGGATGTCGTGCCCGTCCGTGGTGACGTGAGCACTGTTCGATTAGGTCGCTGATGGTTCTCCCGCCGGCTGCTCGCGGTTGATCGGCACCGAGAGACGGGAGGACCGTTGCAGCTGTTCGTACGAGACGATTGGGCCCAGGACCGTCACGATGTGGAAGTGATGGACGGCTACGGGCGCCGCCTCGGCCAAAGCCCGCTTGCCCGAGGGCGTGGCCGGGATGGCGAGGCTGCATGCGATCAGTGGGGGTAACGGGCTGGTCGGTGACACCGTGGACGAGGATATCGAGGTGCTGGTCGGATCGAGACCGAACGCGGCCTGTGGGTGGCCGCCCTGGTCGCCGCCGGGTACACGGTACTTGCCTTGAATCCGTTGCAGGCGTCCCGGTTTCGCGAACGCCTGGGGTCTCCGGGGCCAAGAGCGACGCCGGTGATGCTCACGTACTGGCCGACATAGTCCCGCACCCATGCACACGAATTGCGGTCTGTGGCTGGCGATCGGCTCGTGTCGAGGCTGTGAAGGTCGTGACTCGTATGGACAAGACGATGATCTGGGAACGAACCCGCCACATCCAGCGGTTGCGTCATGCGCTGCGGGACTACTTCCCCGCCGCACTGGCGGCTTTCGAAGACCTTGAGGCGGCAGACACCCTGGAACTGCTCGCCAAGGCACCCACCCCGGCCCAGGCCGCCCGGCTGACTATCGCCAGATCAGCGCCGTCTTGAAGCGGGCGCGCCGCAAAAACGTCGCAGACAAGGAGGACGTAGCTGATGCCTACGGCGCCTCGGTGCACCACGCGACACGAGGGCGTTGACCCGAGCCGCCCGCAAACGCTCCGACGAGCACCAGATGCCGTACCAGGCCGCGGTCCGGAACCTGCATGAGGAGACGATTCACCCATCCTCCTGCGGCTTGGCCGCAACGTTCAGTGTGGACCCGCTGATGGGGGATGTCTGCTCAGCCCCGGCGCACGCTGGCCGTGAGGATGGCGTGTGCCTGCTCGGAGTCGAGGAGCTGGTTCGCGCCGATCAGGTGGCCGAGTCGCCGCACGGCCTCAGTGTGCACCTTTTCTGGGCAGCGGCCGCTGGCGTTGGACGCGCACGCGTCGGTGACGACCCACGGGGTCAGACCGGCATCGAAAACGCTGAAAGCCGTGAGCGACACACACGCCTCGGTGGCGATCCCGCACAGATACACCTGGGTCACACCCGAACGAGTGACCAGCTCGCGCACCGGTGCGGTCAACGCGGTGTAGGTGGTCTTATCGATGACGTGCACCCGGTCGTCGTCGGCGTAGCCTGCCAACTCCGGCGCGAGGTTGGTATCTGGCGACCCGCGCATAGCGTGGTAGTCGACCAACCGCTCGAACGGCGAACCATAGTCGTTGAGAAAGCGGGTGAGCACCACCGGCGCGTGAGCGGCCAGCCACCATTCGATCAGCCTCGCCACCGCCGGGACAACATGTTGCGAGGACGGGACCAGGAACCCGTTCTGTACGTCGATCACCATCAATAGCGGTAGCCCTGCATTCTCCTGACCGCTGCGGACTGTTACGCTCATCCCAATCATCTCCTGCCTGTATGCGACGTGTGATTTGCCAGAATAGATTGCCGGGCAGTGTAATTCGCAGAAATTGCCACCATCCGATGCGTGATCTCGTCGGGGCTCGTGGTTGTACTGGGACGCGCGGCAGACGATCGCCGGCCATCCCGCGGCGCCTTTCCGATGTGGAGCTGGCGTTGCCGCACGGCGGCTACCGGACCGCAGTGGAGTGCCGCCGTTGGCGCGGAATTCCCGGCATCAGCATCTGGGAAGTCGACGGCCGTGGCCTACCTCGCAGGCGTCCTGCGTGCGCTGGTGTTGGACACGATCGGTTCGCACGTTGCAGGAAGAGTCGGTCATGCAGGACTCAACTAGGAACGGCGCATCGAGCACGACCGGGTGCCGGGCGGCAGATGAACCCGGTCCCGATGAGCCGGTCGTACCCGTCATAGATGCCGGACCCTACTAGCCTGCGGTAGGACTCGGTGTCGCGATCATATTGATGATCGCCGGATCCACGATCCGCCGAGCCGCCGAGCGCGGCCCTGCTGTTGAGCGATCACCGCCCACGCCCGCCTTCCGGAGACAGCGCCGCTGGCGAGGATCTGGCTCGATGCGCCCGCGCTCGTGATCTGAGCGCGCAAGATCGCGCGGCGCCGACCGCGACGCACTGAAGCTGGCCGACCGGGAAACCTACTGCAGCGACGACGTGCTCGACAGCGGAGTCTGCGACCTCGCTCGCATCACTTGCGATCTCTCCTCATCGCCCCCTGACCGGCTACTTGCTCCGCAGCGGGCTCTGTGGTTCACCGACCAGCGATTCGGGGGCGGGTCACGCAACGCGGATTGTGAGGCATGCGCGGGCCGATGGCCCCGTTCGCTCCTCTCTGCTGGGCCCATGCGTGGGGGCGGAGTGCAGGTGCGGACGCCTTGTGCGAGAGGCTGTCCCGGCTTGCAACTGTTGCAGAGCGGCGGACTTTCACCCATTGATCGTGCCGTTGAATGGCGGTACGTTCAACGACGGCATGATTGGCGTCACATGAGAGGTCTCCCGCTATGGAAGCAGTTCGATCCCAGTCGGTGATGTCCGCGGGTGTTGCGCACCCGGACGATGCGGGCTACCACAAGTCGCTACGTCCGCGGCAGCTGCAGATGATCGCGATCGGTGGCGCCATAGGCACCGGCCTGTTCCTGGGCTCAGGCGGTCGGCTGGCCAGCGCCGGCCCCGGGCTTTTCATGGTGTACGCCGTCTGCGGAGTGTTCGTGTTCTTCATCCTGCGGGCGCTGGGGGAGTTGGTGGTGCATCGCCCTTCCTCCGGTTCGTTCGTCTCGTATGCCCGCGAGTTCTACGGCGAGAAGCTGGCCTTCGCGGTCGGGTGGATATCGTTTTTCCAGTGGTCGATGACCGGGATCGTGGACATCACCGCGATCGCCACTTATGTCCATTTCTGGGGGGCGTTCGAAGCGGTGCCGCAGTGGGTAATCGCGCTTGTGGCGCTGATCCTGGTGGTCGGTGTCAACCTGGTTTCGGTGCGCTGGTTCGGCGAAGTGGAGTTCTGGGCGGCGTTGATCAAGGTGGCTACGCTGGGTACCTTCCTGATCGTCGGCGCGGTCTTCTTGGCTGGCCGGCACACGGTTGGCGGGGAGCGCACCGGCGTGAGCGTGATCGCCGACCACGGCGGGTTGCTCCCGACCGGTTTGCTGCCACTGGTTACCGTCACCACAGGCGTTGTCTTCGCCTATGCCGCAGTGGAATTGGTCGGCACGGCGGCCGGAGAGACGGAGAATCCCGAAAAGGTCATGCCGCGAGCCATAAATTCGGTCATCGCCCGCATCGCGCTGTTCTATGTCGGTTCGCTGGTACTGCTCGGAATGCTGTTGCCCTACACGGCGTTCAAAGCCGGTGAAAGCCCGTTTGTCACCTTCTTCTCCCGGCTCGGTGTCGAAGGCGCGGATTCGATCATGAACCTGGTTGTGTTGACCGCGGCGTTCTCCAGCCTGAACGCGGGCCTGTATTCGACCGGCCGGATCCTCCGCTCGATGTCGATGAAGGGCAGTGCGCCGGCGGTCGCGTCCCGCATGTCCAAAGGTGGTGTGCCCTATGTCGGTATTCTCGCCACCGGCACCATCGCACTGATCGGTGTCGGACTCAATGTAGTAGTGCCGGACGAAGTCTTCGAAATCGTGCTGAACATGTCAGCTCTTGGCGGTATCTCGACCTGGGCGGCGATCGTGGTCTGCCAGCTGCAGTTGTGGCGCTGGTCGCGCAGCGGCAGGATGGAACGTCCGAAGTACCGCATGATCGGTGCGCCGTACACAAGTGTGGCGACACTACTATTCCTGGCGGCCGTGGTGATGCTGATGGCCCTCAGTGACGACGAAGTGCAGCGGCTTTCGGTCATCGCCACCGTAGTGGTCATGGTCCCGTTGCTGGTCAGCGGCTGGTTCCTCGCCCGCAAACGGGTATCCACCATCGCACAAGCGCGCGAAGGAAACACTGGTCAGTTCCCAGTTTCAGCCGAGCGGCCCACCAGCCAGAGCGGAGACCGCAACGCGGTCGGGACTCTCGGCGAAACCACCCAGTAAGACAGCGCGATACGATCGGGTCCGTCCACCGATCCGATCGCCAGTGAGCTGGCCGGGCGGGTGTGCAATGTTGAGCAGGATGCTGCTGCCGCCGAGTGCCGGTCGGTGGCGCGGATCGGGACGTAGCCGAGATGTGCTCGCATATCATTTCCGCCAGGCGGCCATGTCTGGTTTGGTCGAGTTGCGTAATCAGGTGAGTGGGCAGCTCGTGGCCCGTCCCCGCTGAGTGGGACCGCTTGATCTGGCCCCCGTTCATAAGGCCGTGGTTTCGAGAGTTGAGGCAGACTGATCCGCGGGAGGTCACGATGCCGAAATCCTTCCCGCCGGTGATGCGCCGACAGGTGTGCGCTCGGCTGCGAGCCGGCGAGTCTGTTGCCGAAGTTGCAGCCGAAACTGGGATCTCGCCTGCCACGTTGTTCCGCTGGAAGGCTCAGGT
>NZ_JBSGEZ010000162.1:0-5361 GCF_053603155.1 Nocardia sp. NPDC004260
TAGGTAGTGGGGAGGAACCCAACGACGTTCGTTGGGGGACGACAGACCCCGTCCGGCCCTCGTGCCGGACGGGGTTCTCCTCTCAGGCGGGAGGCGCGGACAACAACCGGGTCCGCCGGGTCAGGGTGGCTCCGATGCCGTCGGCGGCCGCGCGGACCGATGCCGCGTGGGTCTCGGGGTGGAACCGATGGGACGGGCCCGCCACGCTGATCGCCGCGACCACCTCGTCCGACTCGCGAACGGGTGCAGCCACGCAGACGATGCCGGGCGCGGATTCCTCGAATTCGAAGGCCACGCCGTCGGCGGCGATCCGATCCAGCTGGGTGCGCAATGTGCCCGGTAGGGCCATCGTCCGAGGGGTGTAGCGGCGAAGCGCCCCGGCCAGCACCTGCTCACGAAGCGCCGCGTCGGCGTTGGCCAGTAATACTTTGCCGATGGCCGTGCAGTGCACCGGCATACGGCCCCCGATCCGCGACGGGGCGCTGGCCTGCCTGCGTCCGCCGATCTTCGTCAGGTACACGACATCGGTGCCGTCGAGAATGCCCAGATGCACGGTCTCGTGGATACGCGCGTTGAGTTCCTCCAGGAATGGAATGGACACTTCGAGCAGACTCCGCTCGACCGATGCGCGCATCCCGAGCTCGAACACATAGCTTCCGAGCCGATACCCGGCGTCGGTCCGGTCCAGTAGTCGGACCGCCACCATGTCGGCGAGGACCCGGTGCAGCGTGCCCTTCGGAATGCCGGTCCGCCGTCCCAGCTCGGCCAGGCTCAACGCGGTGTCGTCGATCGAGAACGCCTCGAGCACGGCCATGATCTTGCCGAGCACGGTCGAACCGTCTATCGCACGACCAGCGAACGGGGATGACACGGTCGACCTCCAACCTCCGGACCCGCTCACTCTACCGCCGCGGCGTTCGGCTCAGTGGAACGCAATGCTGGCGGATGCGTCCCACCCGCGGCGACAGTGAGAGCACTGTTTCACCTCCGCACGAGATCCGGGACTTCCGATGCCAACACCCCCAGGCCTTGACCGACGCTCCGTGGCTGCCGACGCTGCCACGATCGCCGCCGCCGACCTGCTCAGCGCGGCTGCCCGCTCCGGCACCCCGTGCGCACCGGTGCGCGATCTGATCGGTGCCGACGACGTGACCGCCGCGTACGCGGTGCAGGAACTGCTGACCGCCGAGCGCATCGCGGCGGGCGCCGAGGTGGTCGGCCGCAAGATCGGCTTGACCTCCCCGGCGGTGCAGCGGCAGCTCGGTGTCGATCAACCGGACTTCGGAGTGTTGTTCGACGACATGTACTACGGGCAGGACACACCCGTGCCGTTGAGCCGGTTGTTGCAGCCGAAGGTCGAAGCCGAGATCGCGTTCGTGCTCGGCGCGGACCTGGCGGAGGGGCCGCTCGATGACGAGCAGGTCCGCGGCGCGGTCGATTACGCCGTTGCCGCGCTCGAGATCGTCGACAGCCGCATCGACGGTTGGGACATCACCTTCGGTGACACCGTCGCCGACAACGCTTCGAGCGGTTTGTACGTGCTCGGCGCCCAACGCCGCACCCTCGATTCCTTCGAGCCCGTCACGGCACAGATGCGGATGTCGATCGACGGTGTCGAGGTGTCGACGGGAAACGGCGCGGCTTGCCTCGGCGATCCGCTGCACGCACTGGCCTGGCTGGCGCGGACCACTCGCGAGTTCGGCCGGCCACTGCGCGCCGGGCAGACAGTGCTGTCCGGAGCGCTCGGACCGATGGCGCCGATCGAGGCCCCTGGAATCGTCACCGCGGACATCACCGGTCTCGGATCGGTGACCGCGACCTTCATTCGGGAGTGAACCATGAACGACAGCCCCGCCAAGCTCAAAGTCGCGGTGATCGGATCGGGCAATATCGGCACCGATCTGATGATCAAAGTGATCCGGCACTCGACCGTCCTGGAGATGGGCGCGATGGTCGGCATCGACCCGGAATCCGACGGTCTGGCCCGCGCGCGCAGACTCGGCGTGCCCACCACGTCCGACGGCGTGCAAGGCCTGCTGAAACTGCCGAACTTCGACGAGATCGACGTGGTCTTCGACGCGACTTCCGCCAAAGCCCACGCCGCCCACGCCGCGGTGCTCGAACCGCTCGGCAAACGCCTGATCGATCTGACACCCGCCGCGCTCGGCCCGTTCGTCGTCCCGGCGGTGAATCTGGACGAGCATCGCCACGCGCCCAACGTCAACATGGTGACCTGCGGCGGACAGGCCACCATCCCGATCGTCGCCGCCATCTCGCGCGTGGCGCCGGTCGCCTACGCCGAGATCGTCGCGTCCATCGCCTCGAAGTCGGCGGGACCGGGCACGCGGGCGAATATCGACGAGTTCACCGAAACCACCGCGCACGCGATCCGAACGGTCGGCGGCGCGCGGCGCGGGAAAGCCATCATCATCCTCAATCCGGCGGACCCGCCGCTGATCATGCGCGACACGGTGCTGTGCCTGGTCACCGCGCCGGATCCCGGCACCCATGCGGCGATTCGCGAATCGGTGCAGCAAATGATCGCGCACGTGGCCACCTACGTCCCCGGCTACCGCCTCGAGCAGCAAGTCCAGATCACCGCCGTCCCGCAGGACCAACCGGTGCACACCCTGCTCGGCCCGGACACGGCGACCGCGCCCACCCATCAGGTGACGGTGTTCCTCGAGGTCGAAGGCGCCGCCCACTACCTCCCGGCCTACGCGGGAAATCTGGACATCATGACCTCGGCGGCCGTGCGCTACGCCGAATCCATCGCCGATACGATCGCCGCGGCACCGGCGGGACAGGAAGCGCTCCGATGACCACCCAACTGTTCATCCAAGACGTCACACTCCGCGACGGCATGCACGCGGTGCGCCACCGCATCACGCCCGCCGACGTCGGCCGGATCGTGGCGGCGCTCGACGCGGCCGGTGTCGACGGCATCGAAGTAGCCCACGGCGACGGTCTCGCCGGAGGCAGCCTGAACTACGGCCCGGGAAGCAACACCGACTGGGAATGGATCGAAGCCGCCGCGGACAATCTCACGCACGCCCGGCTGACCTCGCTGCTGCTGCCCGGCATCGGCACCATCGAAGAACTGAAGCACGCTTACCGGCTCGGTGTGCGCTCGGTGCGCGTAGCCACCCACTGCACCGAAGCCGACGTGTCCGCTCAGCACATCGCCACCGCACGGGAACTCGGGATGGACGTCTCCGGATTCCTGATGATGTCGCACATGGCCGAACCGGCTCGCCTGGCCGAACAGGCGAAACTGATGGAATCGTATGGGGCGCACTGCGTCTACGTCACCGATTCCGGCGGCCGGTTGACCATGAACGGAGTCCGTGACCGGGTCCGCGCCTATCGCGAGGTGCTGGACCCCGGGACCGAGATCGGGATCCACGCGCACGAGAATCTCTCGCTGTCGGTGGCCAATTCCGTCGTGGCGGTGGAAGAAGGCGTCACTCGGGTCGACGCCTCGCTCGCCGGGCACGGCGCCGGAGCGGGCAACTGCCCGATCGAGCCTTTCGTCGCTGTCGCCGACCTGCACGGCTGGAAGCACAGCTGCGATCTGTTCGCGCTACAGGACGCCGCCGACGACTTGGTGCGGCCCCTGCAGGATCGCCCGGTCCGCGTGGACCGCGAAACACTCACGCTCGGCTACGCCGGGGTCTACTCGTCCTTCCTGCGGCACGCCGAAACCGCCTCGCGGCGTTACGGCATCGACGTGCGCACGCTCCTGCTCGAGGTGGGCCGTCGTGGTTTGGTCGGCGGGCAGGAGGACCTCATCGTCGACATCGCGCTCGACTTGGTCGCCGAATCCCGCGGCGCCACCGCCTGAACGGCATCGAGCTCGCCGACGGTGATCTTCCGCCGTCGGCGCCTCCGACTCGTGGTCATCCGCGACGACGGGGCTCTCACCCCGCTTCCCGGTGCGCCGTACCCGGCTCCCGCAGGCACCGTCCCCGGCCGCGTCGCTCGTCGCCGGCCGCGAGAGGCCCTCACACGGTTGCGTTGTGTGCGTGCGAGACTCGGGGCGATGCTCACTTACTTTCAAGCGACAGTCATCGGGGCGGTGCAAGGTGTCACCGAACTGTTCCCGATTTCCAGCCTGGGGCACTCCGTGTTGGTCGCGGCATGGCTCGGAGGCGATTGGGAGAAGTTGACCGGCGAGGGCGAGTCCAATACGGGCACACCGTATCTCGCGTTTGTGGTGGCGCTGCACGTGGCGACGGCGGTGGCGCTGCTCGGCTACTACTGGCGCGACTGGTGCGTCATCGTGGCGGGCCTTTTCGCCACGCTGCGCACCGGGCGCCTCGACACCATTCCCCAGCGGCTGGCCTGGTTGATCGTCGTCGCCACCATTCCGGTCGGCGTGCTCGGCTTCCTGCTGGAACATCCGCTGCACGCGCTGTTCGGCACGCCTTTCTACGCCGGTATCTTCCTGGCGCTCAACGGCATCGTGCTGATCGTCGGTGAGGGATTGCGCCGGCGGAACGAGCCGTCGCTGGCCGAATACGGGCGGCGGTTCGCTCGGCGGGAAGCCCGCAGGGGCACCCGCACGGCCGAGGCGGAGACTCGGCGCCAATCCGACCGGCCGCTGGCCGCCCTCGGGACAGCGGACGCTCTCGGCATCGGCTTCGCTCAGGTCGGCGCGCTGCTGACCGGCTTCAGCCGGGCGGGCCTGACCATGGTCGGCGGCCTGTCGCGGGGTCTCGCGCACGAGCACGCGGCGAAATTCGCGTTCCTGCTGGCCACTCCGGCGATCCTCGGCGCGGGAGTCCTGGAACTACCGGAACTGGTCGGCCCGCAAACCGAAGGCATCCGTGGACCGGTGTTGTTCGGAGCCATCGTCTCCGGGGTGTCGTCGTGGCTGGCAGTACGGTTCCTGGAACGCTACTTCCAGACCCGGACCCTACTGCCGTTCGCCATGTACTGCATCGCCGCAGGCACCCTCTCGGTCGTCCACTTCAGTTGAGCTCTGCTCGGCGAAGTCGCCGATCCGGCTGCGGTGCGGCCGGAAGGATCAACCGGTTACGCATTCGTCGGCCAGCACCTCCCCGTCGGTGTCCAGGACGACCGCCGCGCCGACCATCCCGGCGGCGACCAGTTCGATGACAGCGGCGGAGGATCTCGGTTCGCCGCGGTAGGGGATCTCGGACTCGTAGGTGAGTTCGTCCCGGTCGCGCAGTTGTGCGGCGGCGACGGCGAGATCGTCGTAGCTGAGCGTCTGCTCCCCGACGAACGCTGCGTCGGTGCCGGTCAGCGCCCGGGTGCGGTGTGCGTAGGTGACCGGGCGGGGTGATTCGGCGGCGATCTCGGCGATGACGGCGGGGTCGTCGAGGGCGAGCCAGTCGA
>NZ_JBSGEZ010000163.1:0-5322 GCF_053603155.1 Nocardia sp. NPDC004260
CCCCGGATACCGAAACCGCCGCTGCCGCACCGGAATCAACGGTTCCACTCTCGCCCACAACGCATCGGTCACCACCTCATCAACCACAGCAAGAGTCTCAAAGACATTGCACGGCAAACCAAACCGACACACCGATTCATTCTGAACTGAGTTCTTAGCGCGGAACCGTTTTGACGACCCGCGACTGCGGGAACCCCAGCGGCGCCAGATGTACCCCGCCCTGGCCCCACCCCGCACTGGTGATCCACCAGCGGCCGTCCTCGTCGACCACCTCGGCGGCGTGCGCCGCGATGTGTCCGACCTTGTCGCCGATACGGAAGTGGAAAGGATTGTCACTGCGGAAGACGTCGGTGCCGACGTAATGCGGGCGCGGACCGATGAACAAGTACCACCATCCCCCGTACCGAATGACGTAAGGCGATTCGGTGTTGCCCGCCTCGGTGCCTTTGGCCGGGTCCGTGTACGCGATGTGCCGATCGCCCCAGTGCACGAGGTCGGCGCTGGTGCGGTAGGCGACGACATGGTGACCACCCGCCGGGGCGCTGGTCGCGCAGTAGTACATCACCCATTGGTCGCCGACTCGCACCACCATGGGATCGCGAGCGTCGTAGCCGTCGCGGAACAGCGGGCCCTCCGCCGATCTGGTCCAGTGGAACAGGTCGGGCGAGGTCGCCAGGTTCATCGCCGCGGCGGTGCGGTCGTCGCCGCCCGCGGCGTAGAACATGTAGTAGCGGCCGTGAGCGCCGAGCACAAAAGGCGCCCACAGATGCGTCTCGCCGTAGTCCCGATCCACCCGCAACGCCGAGGCTTGCTTGGTCCACGAACCGCGCAGCCGTTCGGCGGTGGCGTGAGCGAACTCGATCTCGTCGAACGGATCCGCGGGCTCGGGGTGGGTGATCCCGAAAAGGTGCCACCTCCCGGCAGCGTCGCGAACGATTGTGTGATCGTTGATGTACCAGGCTTCCGACTCCCCGGCGCTCGGATCGTAGATCCGCGCGAAAGCTCCCGCCCGGACCACCTCCCGTGTCGCCATGGATTCATGATGCCGCGATCACGTCCCCGGTGGCGGAATCATCGGGCAACGACACTGCGCCGCAGGTATTCCGCGGTCAGCGACCGGTCGTCCGCCAGCAAGTCCGCCGGTGTCCCGGCGAAAACGAGTTCGCCTCCGTGCTTTCCGCCGTCGGGTCCGAGGTCGATCACCCAGTCGGCCCGAGCGACGACGTCCAGGTCGTGCTCGATGACGATCACCGTGTTGCCCGCGTCGACCAGCCGGTCCAGCAGCCCGACCAGCGCGTCGACATCGGCCATGTGCAGCCCCGTGGTCGGCTCGTCCAGCACGTAGACGGCGGCTTCGGCGCGACGCTGGAGATGATCGGCCAGCTTGACGCGCTGGCGTTCGCCGCCGGACAGCGAGGACAACGACCGGCCGAGGGTGAGATACCCGAGACCGACGTCGAGCAGCGACCGCAACGGCGTGCCGATCCGCCGGTTCCCCTCCGCGGCCCAGAAGTCCAGCGCTTCCGCCGCGGGCATCTCCAGCACGTCGGCGATGGACGCCCCGCGAATCTCGTAAGCGAGCGCCTCCGGACGGTATCGGCGTCCGTGGCAGGCCTGGCAGATCGTGGTGACCGGATCCATGTACGCCAGATCGGTGAAGATCACTCCGGCGCCGTCGCATTCGCCGCAGGCGCCGTCGGAATTGAAACTGAACAAGCCCGGTCGTACGCCGTGCCGCTTGGCGAACAGCTGACGCAGCGGATCCATGATGCCGAGATAGGTCGCGGGGCTGGAGCGCCGGGAGGCGGCGATCGCGGCCTGGTCCACCGCGATGACCTGCGGATGCGCCGCGACGAACGCGCCGGACACCAGCGTGCTCTTCCCGGAGCCCGCCACGCCGGTCACCGCCGTGAGCACGCCCGTCGGAAACCGCACGGTGAGGTTCTTCAGGTTGTAGGCGTCGGCATCGGCGACGGTGAGCCATCCCGCCGGCTCGCGGACGTCCTCCTTCACCCGCCGCACCCGGCGCAGGCCCGCACCGGTCGGCGTCTCCGCACGCCGCAAGCGATCGACCGTGCCCTGGAACACCACCTGCCCGCCGCGGGAACCGGCGCCCGGCCCCATGTCGACCACATGGTCGGCGACGGCGATGACATCGGGTGAGTGCTCCACCACCAGCACCGTGTTCCCTTTGTCCCGCAGGCGGCTCAGCAGAGTGTTCAGCCGCCCCACATCCCGGGGATGCATGCCGACGCTGGGCTCGTCGAAGATATAGGTCATGCCGGTGAGGCTGGAGCCGAGATGCCGGACGACCTTCAGGCGCTGCGCCTCGCCGCCGGACAAGGTGGCGGTTTCCCGATCGAGTGACAGGTAGCCGAGCCCGACCTCCTCGATCCGGCGCAACCGGGCGATGGCGGCCTGGGCGATCGGCCGAGCCACCGGATCGTCCAGGCGGTCGAGCACCTCGATGAGGTCGGTGATCTCCAGCCTGCCGTAGTCGGCGATGCCGAGCCCATCGATCCGGCTCGCCAGCGCGGCGGCGTTGAGCCGTGCGCCCCCGCAGTCCGGGCAGACCTCCTCGGTGACCACCGCGCGGGCGGCTTCGCGATTCTTGTCCGACAACGTGGTGAGATCACGCTTGATGTAGAGGCGGTCGAACCGCTCCAACAGGCCTTCGTACGCGTTGTTTCCCGCCGAGCCGTTCCGATTCTTGCGCGGCACCCGGAAACCCTTGCCGTGCAGGAACAATTGCCACTCCTCGGTAGTGAAGTCCCGCAGCGGCTTGTCCGGATCGAAGAGCCCCGACTCGGCGTAGAGCTGCCATTGAAACGTTCCGACCGCGAAGGGCCCGAAGGTGATGGCGCCCTCGTTGAGCGATTTGCCGCGGTCGATGAGCTTGCCCAGATCCGGCCGCACCACATTGCCGAGACCGCCGCACGCGGGACACATGCCCAGCGGATCGTTGAACGAATAGCGCGTGGCCTCGCCCGCGCTCGGCACGCTGTGCCGGGAGAACAGGACGCGGATGACGGAGTGGATGTCGGTCATGGTCCCGACCGTGGAACGGGAATTGCCGCCGATCGGCTTCTGATCGACGACGACGGCGGGCGCCAGGTTGTCGATCGCGTCCGCCTCCGGACGCTCGTATTTGGGCAGCCGATTGCGGATGAACCAGGTGAAGGTCTCGTTGAGCTGCCGCTGCGATTCGACCGCCACGGTCCCGAAGACGATCGACGACTTGCCCGAACCGGAGACGCCGGTGAAGACCACGATCTTGCCTTTGGGGATCGTCAGCGAGACATCGCGCAGATTGTTCTCGCGAGCCCCGACGATCCTGATGGTGTCTCGATCTGCATGCACGAACCTCACGCTAGGCAGCGATGAGGTCGGTTTCTGTCCTCCTTCGCGGCCATACTCGAGTACGTGACCCGGACCGCCGAGCGACTGCTCCAGCTGCTGTCGCTGTTGCAGACGCGCCGCGAATGGAGCGGTCCCGAACTGGCCGCGCGGCTCGGCGTCACGGTGCGGACGGTGCGCCGAGACGTGGAGCGTCTGCGCGAGCTGGAGTATCCGGTGGTCGCGAGCCTCGGCGCGATCGGCGGCTACCGCCTGGAAGCGGGCGCGGCACTGCCGCCGCTGCTGCTCGACGACGAGGAAGCGGTCGCGATCACGCTCGGACTGCGCGGCGCGGCGCAGGGCGCGGTCGCGGGTATCGAGGAATCGGCCGCTCGCGCCTTGGTGAAGCTGCAGCAGGTCCTGCCGTCGCGCTTGCGCCGCCGAGTCGACGCGATAGACGCCACCACCGTCTCGCTCGGCGGCCCCGCCGCCGGTCCGATGATCGATCCCGAGGTGTTGGTCGTCCTGGCCGCCGCCGCGCGCGACAGCGAGCGGATCCGCTTCCGGTACCGCGACAAGACCGATACGGAAAGCAGCCGCCTCGCCGAACCGCACAGTTTGGTCTCGGCGGGTCGCCGCTGGTACCTGGTCGCCTGGGATGTCGACCGCGCCGATTGGCGCACTTTCCGCGTGGACCGTGTGACCTCACCGCGGCCGATCGGAATACGGTGCGCACCTCGCGAGCTGCCCACCGCCGACGCGGCGAGTTTCGTGACCAGCCAGTTGGCGCGCTCCAGACCGGTTCGTCCCGTGGTGCTGCGGGTGCATGCCTGCGCCGCCGTGCTGGCCGAGACGTTCCGCGTTCGCGCGGAGGAAGTCGAACCGCTGGACGAGCGAACCTGTCTCTTGCGCACCTCCGCGGATTCGCTGGAGTGGACTGCCCTCCGCATCGCGCACCTGGACCTGGACTTCGAGGTCGTCGAACCCGTCGAGATGAAAGACCTGCTCGCCCGGCTCGGCGCCAAGCTGCTTCGTGCGGCGGACAAGCCTGGCTGAGCGAAGGCCGCCGCGGCGTGCGGATACTCGGCTGCCCGATGCGGGAAGCGGCACTACGGTGCTGCGCATGACGCTCTCAGTGGAAGACCGCCTCGATATCACAGACCTCATCGCCCGGCACGGCCACATCATCGATGCGGGCGAACTGGATCGCATGGACGAGCTGTTCAGCGCGGAGGTCGTCTACGACCTGACCGCCATGGGATACGGCGAATTGCGCGCCATCGCCGCTGTGCGTGACGCGGCCCTCGCGCTCGGCGACGCGAATCCGGTCGGCCATCACGTCACGAATGTGATCGTCACCGAAAGTGAGGCCGACCGCGCACAGGTGTTGTCGAAGGGAATCGGGATCGCCGCCGATGGTCGCTGCGGAAGCGTCACGTATGAGGACGTGGTGGTGCGAGAACCCGTCGGCTGGCGGATCACGTATCGCAAAGTCATTCCGCGCCGTGCTCCGCTGGGTGGCTGATCGCCGACGGCGCATTGCCGTAGAAGCGCTGCCAATCGATCTTGTCGTGGTCTGAATCACACTTGTGTCATTCACGCCGCAGTTTCGCTGCGCGCACGCCGCTGACCTGCGAAAAAGCGCGCTGGACAGGCGATTTGACGAAGCGTTATCCGCCGCGTAACTTATTCCAGGTCAGAGCGACACGGACACCGACCCGGAGCCGAGAAGCAAGGCGGAAACGCCGAGCGGAAGGACCGGGAAACGAGGTAGGACGAGGAGCGCCTGGCGATCACACTGGCTCGATCGGGAGCCCGATTTTGATCGGGTGAACGAATGAGCTAAGCTGGAAAAGTTGCCTCACTGAAGGTCCGAAGTAATTCGGATTGAATGTGTGTGCGTGTGTTCTTTGAGAACTCAATAGTGTGTCGATGAATGTCAGTGCCAATTATTTTTGGTTTCGGCTCTTCATACCCCCGTGTGGA
>NZ_JBSGEZ010000164.1:0-5296 GCF_053603155.1 Nocardia sp. NPDC004260
GCACCCAGGAAGGAGGTCGGGTAGAACATCAACTAGGACCCACCACCTGTCCGATTACGTGAACGACGGGCTGGGGAATTGAGTGAACGCTGACAGTCTTCGGTGGTGATCAGCAGATACAGCGTGCCCAGGGGATCGGCGGCGGGGCCTGCGTCGGCTTCGATGGCCATGCATCCGCCGCCGGTGTTGATGAGGCGGGGGCGGCCGCCGATCTCGGCGAGTAGTTCCATTTCCGGGCGGTGGGCGGCGAGCATGCGCGCGGCGGTGCGGTCGACGGCCGGGGCGTTGAGTGTGGCTATGGGCATGGCGCGGTGTCCTTTGCGGTTAGAGGGTGGCGACCAGGGCGGCCGCGACGTGCTGACGGTGGCCGCGTACGCGGCGGGCGGCGTCGCTGCGGTCCTCGGCGAATTCGGAGAACTCGCCGCAGCTGCATCGGGCGGAGCTGTGGCGGTCGTAGACCTTGCCGCTCTTGCCGCCGGGGCGGTGGCTTCCGGCGCTGGTCGGCCATTCGCCGGGGCGTAGGTAGTCGCTGGGGTGGTGCCAGCCGCGCGGCTCGGCGGTGGTGGTGCGGTGTTGTTCGGCGAGCAGAGCCAGGCGCGCGGCGAGGGTGAGCCGTACAGCCGGGCGGTTCTCCGGTTCGGTGGCGATCAGTCCGCGGTCGGCGAGCCGCCGTGCGGCGGCGGGCGGAATGCGGCCGAGGAAGCCGACGTGAAGGCTTCCGTCTGGGCGCCAGCGTGCCCGGGTGGGGTGTTCGGCGATGTGCTCGAGGTCGGCGCGCATGGTCGCGGTGAGGCGGGCGGCGGTGATCGGCTCGGCGGTGATGGTGGCGGTTGTGGTGGTGACGGTGTCGCCGGTGAGGTGGTGCACGTTCCATTGCAGGACGAATCCGCCGTTGCGGCGGGCCTCGACCGTGGCGCGGCGGGTGCGGACAGCTCGGCGCAGCAGAGAGGTTGCGTCGGCTTCGCTGTAGGTGGCAGTCCAGGTGTCGGCGCCACCGTCGGCGCGGCTGATGCGGAAGCGCAGCGGGGCGAGGCGGAGACGGAGCGGGGCGAGGTCGGGTGTGTGCTCGGTGCTGGGGCGGCTCATTGGTTGGGCTCCGGGGTGCTGATCGGGCGCGTGTGCGCGGTGGTGGTGTGTGGGTCCGCTGGTGTGCTCGGGCGGGTCGGCGCGATCGACCGGGGGCGCTGGGTGCTGGCCGCTTCAATGGGCGCAGCACGGAGCGCAGCGGAGTTCCGATCCGTGGGGCTCCCGCCGGCCGCCCGGGGTGCGGTGCGGCCGGCGGTGTTCGGCGGTGCTCGGGTTGCTCTAGTCGTCCTCGTCCTCGGAGATGGTGACCACGACGCGCGGGGTCAGGGCCTCGAGCAGCGCCGGGAACGCCAGGGCGGGCGCGCCGGGGCGTAGTGCCTGGGTGGTGGCGTGGGCGCTGGCGGTGACGCGCGCGTGAGTGAGGTCGATTCCGGCGGCGGTGAGGGCCGCGCGCACGGTGCGCACCGTGGGCGCGAGGTGGCCTCGGTCGGTGCCCTCGCGGGTGTACCAGGTGATGCCGATTTCAATGCGGCGGCTGGTGGAATTTCCGCTGCCGGAGGCGTGTTGGCCTGCCGTGCGGACAGCGCGGGCAAGGTTGTTGCGGGCGATCAGGGCGGCGAACCTGTGCCATCCGGACAGGAGCGGCGTGGTGAAGGTGAAGGCGAAGGGTTCGGGCTGGGCGGCGACCATTTCGGGCGTTCTCCTCGGATTCTGTTCGGGTTTGTCACGCACTCGGCCCGTGGGTGTTGGTGTGGTCCACGGGCCGAATGCGTGGGGGCTAGAACAAGTCGGCGAACTCGGTTTCGAGCGTGCGCAGGATGCGGGCCAGCTGTTCGGCGGCGCGGTGGCATACCTCCGGCGGGGTGTCGCCGGGCTGGTGTGGCCGTGCGGCGCGGTGGCGGAGCGTGGCGAGATGTTCGCGTAGGGCTTCGTGGTAGTGGTTGGGCAGGGTGGCCGTGTCGGCGGGCACGCTGCGGAATGACAGCAGGCGGGAAAGGATCGTTTGCACGACTGCGGCGGCGTCGGGGTCGGCGGCGTGGCATGCGCCGGGCGGGGCGTAGAGGCGGAATGTGCGCATGAGGAACCCGCGCCCGTCGACGGCGAGGGGCATCCGCTCGCATGCGCGGTCGTCGTCGGCTTCGGGCGTCCATGTTCCGACCACGGTGTAACCGGCGGCGGTAAGGGCGCTTTCTGCGGTGGCTGCGTTGTAGTTGAACTGCTCGAGGAATTGCATTACCTCGATCCCGTAACCATGGTCCTCGACGCGCCAGACCTGCACGAGACGGCGGGCGCGGGCGGGGTGGCCGACCGGGGGGCGGCGCGCGATCAGCATCGGCTCTGTCCTTCCTCGGTGGCGGTCTGCGGCCCAGTGGCGGCCGGTCGCGGGGCGGGTTCGCTCGGGGTGTCCTCGTGCCTGGTGTCGCGGGACAGCTGAGCGTCGGGGCGGGCGGCGGTCAGCCGAGCGATGGCCTGGGCGGTGGTCTCATCGGTCGCGTAGCTGGTGCGCTCCAATCCCGCGAATTGACCGTGTCGGGTGTAGAGGCTGACCAGGGCGGGCCGGTCGGGGCCGTGGTCGGCCCATTCCGCATAGCCGCCCTGGGGCAGGGTGAGGCGCACGATTTCGGTGCTCACCGGGGGCAGCTCCGGGCTGCCGGTGGGCGCGGTGAGTGCGGCACGGACCTGCTCGCTGGTCGCGCCGTGCTCGAGGGCGCGGCGGACCTCGGTCCCGATACAGCCGCGTAGGCGGATGCGGTATCCGGCCTCTCCGGCGGGCAGGGCGAGCAATTCCGCGCGGGTCTCGGTGACCAGTCGCAAGGCCGCGTCTCGCACTCGGCCGCGGTAGGCGTCGGCTCGGGTGAGGTCTTCGGGGTCTTCGGTGGCGCGGTAGAGGGCGATGATTGCGGGGTGATGATTCGGCATGGTGCTGGTGTCGCTTTCAAGTGCTCGGGGGAGGCATCGGGCACGTACCCTGTGCCCGATGCCTGCGCGGGGTCGGTGGCGGTCAGGCTGCGGCCGCGAGGGGGGAAAGATCGGCGAGCATCTTGTATCGGCAGGACAGACCGATATCGAGGCCCTGTGCCTTGATCACCGGTTCGACCTCGCCGTTCGCGCGGTTGGTGTTGAGGCTGGCGCGGCGCTTGTCGTCGTCGTCCCAGATCAGTACCGGGTCGCCGACGTTGAAGCTGCCGATGACGCGCTCGGCCATCGTTCCCCGGGAGAAACACACGTCGTATACGGTGTGGCCCGCCGATACGCGGCCGCCGTTTCCGTCGGGGCGGTCGTGGTTGTCGATGACGGTCACGTAGACAGCGATCCGGGTACGGTCTCCGTTGTCGAAGGTTTTCAGATCGGAGATGCGGGCAATGTTGCCTTGTATGCGTCCCATTGGTTCGGCTCCTTTTCGGATTGGTGTTTAAAACGGCGGCTCGTCGTCGGGTGTGACGAGCGGTTCCAAGTGGTCGGGTAGCGGTTCGGTGGGCGGTTCGGGGCTGTTGGCGGGGTCCGCGAGATGGGCGATGATGTGGCTTGCGATCACTCCTAGGTCGTAGCGGCCGAATTTGGCGCACCGGTAGTCGGTCTGTGGGGTGTTTCCGTCGGATATGCGGACCTCGAAATGGTCGCCTTCATCGGTGATGTGGACTACGTCTCCGTCCATGTCTTCAAGGTGAATTACGGTTGTTCCGGGCATGGGTGTCCTTTCGCGCATTCTGGGTGTGGAAGGATTCGCGGCCTAATAGTCGTCTTCGTCCCAGGATTCACCGGCATAGCTGGGGTCGAAATCGGCGGGCTGGTGTTCGGGGTAGCGCTGGCGTCGGGCCTGTTCGCGTTCTGCGGATTCGTCCATGTGGTGGGCGCATTCGTAGATCGGGGTTCCGGTTCCGCCGTAGGACTGGCGGGCGCTGACCTCGCCTCGGCAGTTGCCTTGCCCGCTGCGGAGGCAGGGTTGCGCGGCGGCGTGGAGGCGGGCGACCTCGATGGGGTCGGGTACGACGGATTTACAGTCGTAGCACCACATTTCGCCAGGCTTCAGCTGCTCCTGTTCGGGGTAGAACGGCGGGTTGCGGTAGCCGCATCCGCTGTTGTGGCGGCATTCGCTATCGGCTGTGGTGGTGGTCATCGGGTGCCCTTTCGGCGTGGTGGCGGGGGTTCCGGCGGGTGCCGGGCACGTACCCTGTGCCCGGCACCCCCGGGGACGTTGCGGTTATGCGGTGGTCGAGCGGAAACGAAGGTCGTTCGCATGCAGAGTTGCGATGTCGCCGGTGTCGACCCATGCGCGCCATGCGTCCTGTATGGGGTGGCGCGAGCCGTACTTGCCGTCTTTGTAGTCCTGCGCGTAAACGCCGTATGCGTGCCCGAAGTCGATCGAATCGCCGGTTTCGGCTGAGCCTTTTCCTGTGGCGTCCTGCCAGCCCCACACATACGCCGTTGCCTGCAAGGCGAGGTAGTACGCTTCCGTTCCGGTCTTGACGCGCGACCATTCCTCATGGGTCGGAACCTTGCGGGCGATTTGGTTGGCGCTCATGTGCAATCCTCTCAATTTCTGTTTGTGAATGTCACGCAATTTGTAGATGGGCATGCGGCGGCGTGGGCTGCTGGGTTACTGGGCGAGCTTCTTCTTGCGGGGCTTGCGGGCGTAGTAGATCCGGGCGTTGGGCCACATCCGGAGAAGTCGGGCGCGGAATTCGTCGTTGGCGAGCAAGGTGCGCATGGCTTCGGGGTCTCGGACCGCTTTGACGTCGTCGCCGACGATGAGGGCGGCGCAGGTGCGGACGTCGAGAATAGGGCCGCTGGGGTCGAAGATCTGGCGGCACACCATGTCCTTGATGGTTTCCTTGACCACCTGCTTTTCGAACGGATTCGAGGGCATCGCGTACGCGGGAATTTCAGTCACGGTGGTGGCTCCCATTTCCTTGTCTTTCCCCTCTGCCTTACATCTCTATTCTAGCTTTATCACGCATATCACGCAATTTGAGAAGCTGTGTCTAGGCGTGGTGTTTTTCACTGTTATTTTTTGGTTGTGGGGGTTGCGTTTTTTCTTTTCGCGCCTTTGGGAGTGCCTGCCCCTCCGGCGAGGAGCGGGGGTTTCGGGGGCGGAGCCCCCGTGCGCGGCCGCGGGGCCGCGAGGCGGTTCGGTGGTGCGGGCGAAGGCATAGGGAGGGGCGGTGTCGGTGTGTTCCTTCGGTCGGCCTGAAGCAGGGAGCGCGCGCCAGGGGCCGGTGTGCCAGGTGGAGCGCCCGCAGCGCAGCGAGGACGTACGACCTGGCGCGCC
>NZ_JBSGEZ010000165.1:0-5230 GCF_053603155.1 Nocardia sp. NPDC004260
CGGTGCTGTCGTTCTTCCGACGCATCCAGAAACTCCCCGGCCATGTCCGCGGCTACTTCCATGCCCCACACACCGTTTACGCTTCAACCATTTAGTTCCGGGTCAATATAAGCGGCATATCCGACCAGGTCGTCGGTGAGGCATCTTGGCAGTGTCGACCTCATGCAGCTGTGCGGGATGATGCGCGGGGTGATCCAGTCACATATGGGCGGACGAGCCCCGGCGGGCGATCGAACCGAGGCACACTATCGGTGGATCTTGCGGGCGGCCCGGCGCTTGGAGAGTCCCTTTACAGCGCTGCCGAGCGTCCGGATCGGAGCAGGCCCGCGCTTTTCACTGGGCTGTGACAGTGCCTCGCCGAGCTTCCGTTCCGCCTCAGGCTCAGGGGTCGATCTCATCTATCGCCGTCTGTCGCACCGCTTCAGGGGCGGTCCGAGATCAAAAGATCCTTGCCGTCTCGGTTACTCACGGCGGTAAAGCTCAGTCAGCGAGACTATCTCGTACCGGACATGTATATGCCGCAGTACCTACCTACGGCGGAATCAGTATCCACAGTCGTACTACCGATGGCGTCGATCATGCGATGCCCGAGACTGAAGCCGAGTTGACAGCCACTTTCCTGCGATTATTGCGGAAGCAAGAAAGCGTCCTGAGGAGTGCCCACACAAGGTAGACCACGCCGCGGTCCATCACCGGATGCCGCCTGGAGCAGTATAAGGTCCGGCAATTCAGCCAGGGCTCGGCCGGTGGAGCGGCACCGCATCAATAGCACCGAAAACCTGTCATCGTCGTTTTGTCAGAAACCGACCAATGAGGACGACAACAATGAAGTCACAAGCAGCAGTTCTGTGGGAACCTGGCGCACCATGGCAAATTGAAGAACTCGAACTCGATCTGCCTAAATATGGCGAAGTTCAGGTCGAGCTTGCCGCATCAGGCCTCTGCCACTCCGATGAGCACGTGCGCGACGGCAGCGTTCCGGTGGGTTTCTATCCATTTATCGGCGGCCATGAAGGTGCGGGTACAGTGACCGCCATCGGTGACGGGGTCACCGAACTCGCAGTAGGCGATCATGTAGCGCTCGGGTTCATCCCCGCCTGCGGACGGTGTCGACCATGCGCCAATGGGCAGTCCAGTATTTGCGATTTGGGCGCCCATTTGCTCACCGGCTACCAGGTATCCGACGGTACTGCACGCCATCACGTGCGGGGCATGGACGCTGGCATCTTTTGCCTTCTCGGCACATTTGCTCCGCATACCGTTGTAAACCAGGCGTCTTGTGTGAAAATTACCAAGGACGTTCCACTTGACAAGGCTGCTCTTGTCGGCTGTGGTGTCACTACCGGCTGGGGATCATCGGTTTATGCCGCAGGTGTGTCCGCAGGCGAGACCGTCGTAATACTCGGGATGGGCGGTGTAGGGTGTGGCGCTGTACAGGGCGCAGCTCTCAGCGGGGCCCGTTACGTCGTTCTCGTGGACCCTTCACCGGCCAAACGGGCGCAAGCAAAAATCTTTGGCGCGACCCATGCCGTGGCGTCCGTCGATGAGGCATTTCCTCTGCTTCAGGAACTTACATGGGGTTATATGGCCGACAAGGTGCTGATCGCCGTAGGTGTCGCCGACGGTACGTTGATCGGCCAGGCGATGACCCTCGTTGCGAAAGGCGGGGTGTGCGTGAATGTTTCGGTAGGAGGGGATCTGCAGTCCACCGATGTATCACTGAGCTTGTTCGACCTGACAGCGATGCGCAAGACGCTGACGGGTGCCTGGTTCGGCAATGCGAACATCCGTTTCGATATCCCACATCTGTTGCGGTTGTACATGGAAGGGCATCTCAAACTTGACGAGATGATCACTCGAACTTACTCGATTGACGAGGTGAACCATGGGTACGAAGCTATGCGCAACGCTGAAAATATAAAAGGCCTGATCGTCTACTGACACCCAGTCGCGGGCCTGTTCCTGCAATGCGGTCAACCCAGGGCGGGCAAGGCGCGACTGCCCAGTGCCGATAAATTCGTCTGCTTGCGGTGCGCAGGCCCCCAGGGCGCACTTGTTCGTGCGGTTAGCGCAGACCCCTCAACCGCCGCGGTCGGGGGCCCTCACGCAAAACGCATCCCGCCATAGCGATCCGCTCGGAAGGGCACCGGCTCCTGTCATGGCCTGCCAGCACGCCCGCGTAGACAGTCGCCACAGTCCGGGTTCGATCGAGGCATCCGAAGCCGGCGAACACATAATGAGCGTGGGTGAAATAGAGTTGCGCCTTGTCGTCATCCTAGTGTCAGCGGTGCCAGGCGAATGCAATACCACATCGATCACGAATCGGAAAAGTGATAACAGAAAGTCCGAGCAACAGCCATTTCATACCGCCGCGCTAAAGAGCATGCATATTTCAATGGATCAACCTAGCGCGACGGGAGTGCGCAAGCGCCAAAATGCCGAGTATCGTAGCAATCAGCCCGAGCACCAGAGCCACGAAACCACCTACTATTCCGTAGCCGGTGCCAGGGCCCCCCTTGGCGGCAGCCACCACAATCCCACCCAGAATTATGCCCGTCAGTCCCGCCGTCAATCCCACCACAGCACCCTTCTTGCCACTGCCCTTGCCGGTTCGACCGGCGGACCGCGCCAAGGCCAGCCCGCCGATAACTACTCCAGCTAGTGCGACCAGCGCTGCCGCAGTGCCCAAAAGCCGACCAGGGGTCAAGGTATGGGCGTCTACGGTGGCCGGCTCGGTTGCGGCGTGCGCAAGCACCGGAGTGACCAGCGAGACACTGCCGAACGAGGCTGCTATGACACCGAGTGCGCGACGATTGAACATGAGGTGCTCCTTGCATATTCGAATTACTTCGCTTGATCCTGTCCGATGGACCCGCCGACGGTCGTCGTCCGATCGCGGGCATTTGGCACTGCCGTGCCCAGCGCAGCACGCTGCTGCGGATGTCGTAGCAGAACTGCTGGAATACTGCGCGTGCAGTAGACGGAAGTTCATTCATGCGCTGGTGTCACCGGGACGAGACGCCAGTTAGGGTGCTCGCATGAGCAGGACACGGACCATGGAATTGGCGATTGCCGTCGGGGTGGCCGCGATCCTTTTGTCCACCGGTCTTTCTCGCCAGCACTCTGGCACGAATCTCAGCCCGATGGGCTACGGGCTACTCGTCATCGGCGGGCTGGCTCTGGTCGCCCGCCGCTGGGCCCCGGTCACTGTGCTGGTCGTGACGGGGACCTGCGCGCTGGGTTACCAAGCCGCCGGTTTCGACGTGCCGGCCGTCGCGTATCTATTTGCGGTGTATACCGCTGTGCGGGCGGGACATCGGGCGATCACGGTGGCGATGTCGGCGATCCTGCTGGCCGGTCTGCCGATCGCGGCCCTTGCTTCCCTGCACGACAGCAGCGCGGCGTTCGCGCAGGCCAGAGGAGCGCTTGAGCTGGCTTGGTTGATCGCGGCCGGCGCGGCTGGGGAAGCACTGCGACAAGCCGAGCGGCGTGCCGACGAAGCCGAGCGCACCCGCGAGGAGACCGCGCGGCGGCGCGCCGGCGAGGAGCGGCTGCACATCGCGCGCGAACTGCACGACTCTCTCACGCATCAGATTTCGGTCATCAAACTGCAGGCGGAGGTCGCCGTCCATCTGGCCCACAAGCGCGGCGAACCTGTACCCGAGTCCCTGCTGGCGATCCGCGAAGCCGGTCGCGAGGCGGCACGGGAACTGCGGGCGACGCTGCAAGCGCTGCGTGATGACAGCGAACCTCCCGGACACGGGCTCGACAACGTCCCGGCCCTGGTGCAACGATCCCGTGCAACCGGTTTGAACGCCGAATTGACCATCGAAGGGCAACGACAGGACGTGCCTGCCGCGGTCGACCGGACCGCTTACCGGATCGTCCAGGAATCGCTGACCAACATCGCTCGGCACGCAGGTGCGGCGAAGGCGTCGATCCGGATCGACTACCGCAGCGACGCCGTCATCATACAAGTCGACGACGACGGGAAAGCCACACCCGGCGCCGCTTTGATGCCGGGCGTGGGGTTGCTCGGCATGCAGGAGCGAGTCACCGCCCTCGGCGGGCGACTACTGGCGGCCCCGCGCAGCGCCGGCGGGTTCACTGTCCACGCCGAACTTCCCGTGGCCCGGACGCCATGATCCGTGTCCTGCTGGTCGACGACCAGCCACTCATCCGCAGTGGATTCCGTGCGCTTCTGGACGCCGAGTACGACATCGAGGTGGTGTCCGAGGCAGCCGATGGTCGCGAAGGGCTGGCGATGGCCAGGCAACATCTGCCCGACGTCGCGCTCATCGATATCCAGATGCCAGTCGCCGACGGCATCGAAACGACACAGCGCATCGCCGCGGACCCCGCCCTGGCGGGAGTACACGTGGTCATCCTGACCAACTACGGCTTGGACCACTACGTCTTCGACGCGCTACGCGCCGGAGCGGCCGGATTTCTTGTTAAAGATATCCAACCAGAAGACTTTCTCCACGCTGTACGCGTCGCCGCGCGAGGCGACGCCCTCCTCGCTCCCTCAATCACCCGCCGACTGATCAACCAGTACGTCACCCACCCGCTGTCGACCGTCAACGGCACGGCGCTGAAAGAACTCACCGACCGCGAACGCGAAGCCGTCATGTTGGTCGCGCAGGGCCTCTCCAACGACCAGATCGCCGACCGTATGACGATCAGCCCGCTCACCGCCAAAACCCACGTCAACCGAGCCATGACGAAGCTACATGCCCGCGATCGCGCCCAACTCGTGGTCTTCGCCTACGAATCCGGCCTGGTGAGTCCAACGACGAGACACTAGGGCTACTCGATCGGTGAAAAGATGGTCGACACTGCTGGTCGCGACGATTTTTCGGGCGACATTGGAAGCCGGTCGGCGACTAATTAGTGTGCGCCGAGGCTGTGCCCGGTTCGTCGAGTCAGGGGATCGTGTTGTGGAAACCGACGACCCACCGACACCGAATGGGACGAGTTCCTTGGCCACTTTGAACGCCGCAAACTCGTCCTCAGCGACTGCGGCCGCGCCTGGGGAACCAGTTGTGTCCACGAACACAGTTGCGTCCGCTGCCCGCTTCTGCGAATCGATCCCGCCCAGCGACAACGCCTCGTCGAGATGCGTGACGACTTAGTACTGCAACGACAGGTTGTGATTGGGGTGTTGGGCTGGTAGTTGGTGTGGTTGTGGTGGTGGAGAGGGCGGTTGGGTGGTCGGCGGGTTTCGAGG
>NZ_JBSGEZ010000166.1:0-5039 GCF_053603155.1 Nocardia sp. NPDC004260
GATCTCGGCGGTCGATGCGGTGATGGTGGAGTTGTTCAGCGGGCTGCGGCCACGCAAGTTCGCCCGCCTGATCACCCGGTTGCGGCGTGAGGGCGGAGGTCGCTCGCGTCGACTGCGTCGCCGGTCGTCGCCGACGCATTGGGCATTCATTACACCACCGCGCACCGGCATCGCGAGCAGGCCGGAGGCACTTGGAGTCTCTACGCGCCGGGAGACCACAGCCACTGACCTCTACCGGGCCGGGTCAGCTCGAATACCCGACTACCTGAATACCGGTCCCTGCCAGTCGGCGACCCGGGGTGAACCAAAGGCCCTGGTGTTCTGAGTCGTGGATTGGTGGTCGGTCATTATTACCGGGATCCCGGAACCTCCAGGTTCGGCACTCACGGCCGGGCTTGTCGGCTTGATAGCGTCGCAATTCTTTGCCGGAGACCGGTGCGTGCTCGGCGAGGCTCCATATCGGCCACGCTGAAGTCTTCATCCAGTCCCCGACGCAGGTACTCCAGGTCGGTGGCCAGGGCTTTTTTGTATGTCATGGCGATGATGGGGTATATGAACAGCGCCCACGAACGTATGTCCAAACTAATTTCATGCGTGATACGAGTGCCCTCGGGAACTGCTTCCAGCAGAAAGCGGAGGGTCGCGTTTTCAAACAGCTTCGAGATGGTCAGCTGGAATGACAGATCGCTCGGCGGGTTGAGTGCAATGACACGGAACACCTGACGCATACCGGAGGGCGCCGTGGTCTCGACCGTATCGCCCACTTTTAGCGGCAGCCCGGCGGGCACGTCGACCTTGGCGATGCTCCGGTCCCATTTGGGGGAGTTGTGTGGATCAATCAAAAATTGCCACACGTCGGACGGGTTCTTTTTGACAAGGACGATCGAACGTATTTGCACGATGGTGGCCTTCCTTTGTTCTCGAGCCGGGTAAGGCGTCGTCACGTCGTTGAGCGTTGTGTGCTCGATGGTGATTTAGCAGATCGCCGCGGGTGTCAGCTGTGGGTCGGGCTTTTGCGGCCGCGCCGACAACTCCGATGACGTGGCACCAGCCCGGCAACTGGATGGTACGCACGGGTGTGATGGAAGACCTCGTCCAGTCGTCATGTGTCGTCAGGCGGAGGCGTCCGGATACTTCTTCGGTGCTGCCACGCAGGACTCCTTCCTGGCCCTATCGGACCATGCTCAGAGCCCTCCAACGAACCGGGGGACCCTCAGAGCTTCGCAACACCGGTCGCGCCACGGTCGTCGACGTGTCGCGCATAACGACAACCAGAGACAGTCGCGGTTTCGTGCGCTGTCTGCGAGGCCGACTGCGGAACAGAGGATTTCACGTACGGCCTGGGTGCTTGCCGGCGACCGTCACAGGCCTCGCCCCTGAACAGTAAACAGCCCCTGGCAAGGCATTTCCGGATAGTAGTCGGCCACATGCTCCTCTATCACGACCGACCTCGCCCAGCCGTTGGCGCATGCCTCGCGAGCGAACGCTTCGGCGGCCTCCAGAGAAGCGACGTAGTGCAGGAGTTCAGGCAGCCCGATATCGACCGCCAGGTGGTACCGGCGCGAAGGACAGATGTCGGGATACGAGTGGTGGTCATCTGTCGAGGAAGCTGGCTCCGCGCCGGTGCCATAGATGTATGTGTCTTCAATCACAGATTGAGCATCGACCGATGCTAGCGACTGGCGGTATGGGGGTTTTGCCTATTGTTTGCCAGCTTCCCGATTAAGTGCTGCGGCAACGCCGGACCGGGAGGTGACTGCCAACTTGGTGAAGACTCGGGCCAAGTGTTTTTCGACCGTCTTGGGGCTGATGTACAGGTCGGCGGCGATAATGCGGTTAGAAAGGCCCTGCGCGACGCGTTGAGCGATTTCACGCTCCCGGTCGGTCAGCTTCGCGAGCGCCTCTTGGCGGGGCGCGGAAGGAGGGCGGACACGCCGACCAGCGGTGCGGAGCTCTTTAGCAGACTCGTCACGTAGGCGCGCCGCGCCGGTATCGCAGAAGATGCCGTGAGCGAGTTCAAGGTCTTTTACTGCCGCCGCCGTCTCCCCGGCCGCATGACGGGCTCGACCGGCCATCAGGTGCGCTCGACCGCTCCATATAGGCATGCCGACTTCATCGAAACAGTCGACAGCCTTCTGCGCTGCAGTTGCTGCCAGTGAAAAGTCACCCGCGGCAAAAGAAATGCAACTCCGCGCTTGATGGATGTGGCCTTCGCGGGACAGCAGACCGCTCGCGCAATCTTCTATACGCTGAGCGATGGCCTCGGCCGTATTGATCCGTCCTGAGGCCAGCTCAGCGGTCACGAGTGGAAGGTACCAGAAGGGGCGCACCGAGGGTGGCAAATCAGACAGCTCCGGGCCGCCTGCAGACAAGATTGCACGTTTTCCCTGTTCGATATGCCCTACCTCGATCAATGCCTGCCCGTAAGTAGTGTGAGCGAGCCAGGCGAACAAAGCATCAGGCCGGCGTCGGGCGGCCTCCACGGCAGCGCGGCCCGCGGTTAGTGCAACTGCCATGTCCCCAACGAGGGTCGCAGTCCAACATCGAATGGCTTCGGCAGTGGCAAGGGCTTGATCATTGTCGAGGACGTAAGCCGCCTCTACGGCTGCGTCGGCTGAACTAAGGGCATCGAGCAGTCTGCCCTGCAGCAGCTTGACAGCGGCGTCGATAAGCAAGAAACGGCTGAAGAAGTGGTTGTAGCCGGTAGTGCGAGCGACCTGTTTGCCTCGCTCGATATGACATCCGGCAGCGCGGAATCGATCGGTAACGAATTCAGCGTAAACCAACTTCACCAGCGAGTCGATAAGAGCCGGGGAAAGATTGGTGTCGTGCTTGTCGAGCTCCTGCGCTGATTTATCGATCAGGCTGCTTGTCGCCGTGATATCGCATACGTAACTAGTTGTCCAGGCCAGCCAAGAGTCCGCCACAAGATGTATCTCACTATTACCCAGTCGGTATGCCTGCGCGTGAGCATACCGGGCGGCATGGACAGCTTGATCCCACTCACCTCTCATCAAAAGGTTCTCGGCGAGAAGCAGCCGCAACGGAATTGCGCTGGGACGATCCGCTGGCACTGTTTCGAGGGTACTGACGATCAATCGGTGCGCTTGATCGGCGCGCCCGAGACCATGATCCGCGTGGGCGATCATGGATACTATCCTCGCCCGCTCATCTGGAGAGTCGGTAGTCAACCGCAGTGCATGTTCGAGCGCTGCTCGACTGTCGCGCAACTGACCGCAGGAAGCAAGGCTACCTGCTTGGGCGATCAGCAAGTCACGACGGCGGTCCGACGGAGCATCGTCAGTGAGCAGTGCGAGGGCGGCCGCAAACCATCGAGCTGCGGTCGCCGGCGCGCGACTTGCCGTTGAATTGCCTGCATCAATCAACGTCGTGATAGCGGCCTGGTCCCCCGGGGAGGCGCAACGCTGAAGGTGGTGCGCTTGCGTGCTCGGCGACGCGCCACGGTGGGACAGCAGTGTCGCGAGCTTGCGGTGGAGATTCACCCTGCTTGCGGGCGGGGTGCTGTCATAGATAACCCGTCGGACAACCGGATGACGAAAACAGAATGAGCGGCCGGACTCCGTTGGGTGAATAAGGTCAGCCGCGACGAGGTCGTTCATGTACCGCTGCATCAGACCGGGGTCGATCTCTGTGATATCGCTTACAAGATCCATCGAGAACGGGTCGCCGACGATCGATGCTGATTGCGCCAGTGCCAATACGGGTGCCGGCAGACGGTCCAGATTCGAAACTACCGCATTGCGCAGTCGGGACGGAATATCAAAATCATCCACCATGCTATTCGCGAGAGGGCGACTGCTTCGCTTGCCGTTAAAATCCGCTGACCGTGCCAGCTGCTCGACATAAAACGGATTTCCGCCCGTGGCTTCATGCAACTCCGCCACGATGGGCGTATCGGGTGACTCGCCCAACAGGGCGGCCGTCTGAGTAAGGGTGAGCGGGGCGAGTTCGTACTCGAGCAGAAGGCCTCCACGATGTGCATGTTCGATCGCGCCGCGCAAGACGGGTTGCGCTGGTCGTGGGCGAAACGACAGCGCGAGCACGGTGCGTGGTACAGGTTTGCGAAGTAGATGCGCGATCAGCTCGACCGATGCCGAGTCGGCCCAATGCACATCGTCCAAGGACAGTAACACCGGAGTCCGGCGTGCAATGCGCTCAAGAAGAATGCGTACAGAGCGGTGGTATTCGTACCGCTCCGCCGCGAGCCGCTGCGATGGTTTCGATTTGTAAGTTTCTGCGATCGCTGGTATTACGACAGCTAAGTCGGCGATAGTGGCCTCCTCCATCCCGCTGAGGGCTTCGTGTCCGAGTGCCGTGACTGGTTCATCCAATGCATCGAGAGCAAGGCCGAAGGGGATCATGGTCTCAAGTTCCGTGGCGCGCCCGTTGAGGACCGCGAAGCCTGCCGCTCCCGCATGGTCGCCCAATTCGGTTAGTAACCGCGTTTTCCCGATACCGGCCTCGCCTATGAACGCGAGGACACGCGCGGCACCGCTGGCTACAGCGACGAGGGCCTCGTCCGCTTGCGCCAACTCCGTCTCCCGTCCCAGCAGCCTTCCGCGACGAGCACCACTGGATTCGGTGACCTGCATATTACCTCCGACTCGATTTGCACGGGTTGCAGCGTTCCTCACCGGGGGCGGCGTCACCTCGGGTCCGCTGCGTCGAGCCTCCATTATAGGCATTTCCCCCATATACGTGGCGTGCATGGGCGGCGGCTTGATGACAGGTAGCGATAGTTTCGCTGGTTGCCAAAAGGTATACGCCTTGATGAAGGCCATGCCTCAAAGGCACCCGGCAGAGCGACGGGGAATGCCGGGATTATGGGTAACGTCGGAGCCGAAATTGTGGTTCAGCCGGAACGATCGAGGAGCTACCTTTGTGATAGGAGCGACTGGCAACGGCTTACATCCCGCTAAGAGTGTGTCTCACGTGGCTGATTTGGCGAGTTTCTTGTAGCAGGTCAGTGCCGCGGCGAGGGTGAGGAAGGCGAGGAAGTGTGTGGCCTTGCGGTCGTA
>NZ_JBSGEZ010000167.1:0-5033 GCF_053603155.1 Nocardia sp. NPDC004260
GCGGCCTGCTGGGCGCGGCCGGTGTCGGCGGCGGTGAGCGTCCGCCTCGCGGAGTGGGCGCCGCGGCGGCGCCGGTCGTCCCAGCGCACGCGGACCTGCTGCGCCGCCCGGGGTGCGCCGATCGCGGCCACGATGACGTAATCGGCGCCGGTTCGCTCGTGGTGACGCACCCCGGCAACGGCTCCCACTCGGCGTAGTGCTCCCTCGACAGCGAGCGAGACCACCGGGTGGGACACACGATCTGCATGTCACCCCGGAAACGCTGATCAGTCAACTGCCTCCGGAGGTCGCCGATCGCGCCCTCATCGGGCATTTGGGAACCTCAATGGTGTTGTCAAACGGAAGTTTCGAGGTTGCCGCGGATGCGCTGACGTTCGATGTCGGCCGTCCGTCTCGACATATACGAGCCGTCCGGAAGCTGGTGCGCCACGCGAGCAGTTCAGTCCCTATCGCACCCGTCACAACAAGTCTGCTCCGGTCGCAGCGGCCTTGCGACAGAGCTCATCCGGAGAAGATTCATCCTGACAGCTTCAGTATTTCGGGGCCGAGATGTAGCAATATGCCGGACTCTCTCATTATGAACTATGCTGTGTGAGCATGGACAGCAGGTCTCATCGCGCGGGTGATGTACCCGCGTCGGCACCCGGCTTCGTCAACCGAGACCGTGAGCGGGAGATGATCAATTCTCTGCTGCTTCGCGCTGTTCGGTTGATCACGTTAACCGGTCCCGGTGGCATCGGCAAGACACGATTGGCTGCCGAAACGCTGCGACGCGCCAGGAAAACCGCTTCGGGAAGAAATCGTATTTATTGGGTCCGAATGGCACGGTTGGCCAAGGATGCAACCCAGCCTGCGGTGGAGGAAGAGATCGCGCATGCGGTCATGGATAGCGATTTATCGGGACGCTCAGCATGGGATACTATAGTGAGCGCCTTGATCGGAGTCGATGGCGGCGAGCGAAATTCGCGCCCCATCTTGGTGCTCGATAATTGCGAACATGTGCATTCCAGTGCTGCAGGCGTAGCTTCGGACCTGCTTGATGCTATCGCGGAGCTGACTATTGTGGCCACTAGTCGAGAACCCCTCGGCTGGGTTGATGAACACATCATACGTGTCCCGCCCCTTACCAATCAGGATGCCTTATCTTTCTTCCTGCAGCGGGCCGAGCTCACAGGTAGCCCGATCACCGGCACCGATCAAATTCAGACGGCTGCTGCGATTTGTCGCCGCGTGAACAATCAGCCCCTTTATATCCAGCTCGCGGCAGCCCGACTGATGCACTGCCCCCCGGCCATGATCCTTCGTGGACTCACCGGCCAAGCCGATGACAGTCGGCTTGCGTGGTCACACGGGCCTTACGGGATTGATCCTCGGCATCGAGCAGTCACCGATGTTGTCGAATGGTCCTACAATCTGTGCTCAGAAGAGGAGCGCCTACTATTCGAGCGCCTATCCGTCTTCGCTTCTGGTTACGACCTCAACCCCGACGACCCCGACTTTGCCGCCGCACCGCTTGATGTAGGCGCCGACCTTGATGCGATCGCGAGCATCTGCGGTGACGACAGCGGCGGCAGGGACGGACCGCCGAAGTTGCTGCCACACGAAATACAAGGTCTGCTCGAACGGCTTGTCGACCATTCCCTTGTGTCGGTTCACATGTCTCCCAGTAATGTGCGTTATTCTCTCGTGGAGAGCTTGCGTGTGTACGCTCAACACCGTTTACGACAACGCTCCACAAATGAGGTAGACAAACCAACCCTCCTTGCCAAGCGACATTTGTATTACTACCGCGACAAAGTCATGGACGCCGTGGGCAACTCGTTCACGCCCCTAGGGCAAGATCAGCGAACCTGGACACTCGCGGCGTGGAGCAATATAAAGACTGCGATCGAAACAAGCCTTAACTTGCCGGAACAATCCGCTGCGGGGCTGGAAATTTGCCTCGGGCTGTTCATTTTGCGTATTCCATTCGCGACGGGTTCGATCCGAGAACCATTCGCAACTGGCTCGGTCCGAGAAACACGTGACTGGACCCAACGTTGCCTCGACGCCACAAGGTCCTTGGCTCGGCCGCCCACAGAACTACAGATCATGGCCATGGCTGCCATCGCGTGGCTTGCGCTAGTACAGGGCTGCGAAGGGGAAGCCGAACGGATCCTCGACGACTGCATCGCCCTGTACACACCTGATCCTGAAATCAGGACCTCCTGGAGATACACGGCAGAAAGCGATATCGGGTTGCCGGCTGTCATTGAATTGATCTGGGGCGTACAGTTATTATTCATCCACGGCGACGCTAAAGCAATAACCGTGCTGAGTCGCGCGCGCGATAAATTCCATGCCTGCGGGGACCATAACGGTGCCGCGAGCTGCGAGTTGCATCTGGCTTTGGCTGCCGGGATTTTGGGAACCGCTCAGCAAGCCAACGAAATCACGCGACGCTATCTTGATCGCGCAAGCGTCTTCGGAACGCAACCAGAACGATCGTGGGCTGAATACACCCGATCCATCGCTTTGACTGAACACGGGGACCCTTATGAAGCATTAGTTCTTCAGCGCGCTTCGCTGGCATACCAGCTTGCGAGCGGTGACCAATCAACTGCACTCGTAGTTATCCAAGCGCGAATGTGGTCTCTAGCTCGGATAATCTCTGCCGGGGAAGCCGATAGAGACAGGCTAGTCGCCCTGGCTACTGAGATCGCATACTTGGCTGGAGGTGCTAAAACACTTCGTGCGAGACTCGGCCTCGCTCATAATCTCAGGCCGCTTACCGATAAGTCAGCTCAGGCGATCGTCACCGCCCGCCAACTACTTGGCGCAGACGCCTACGCTGCCGCCGAAAACCAGGGTGTACAGCTGCGGCCGGAACACCAGGAACTGCAACGGCTCGCACTTGGAACATTTACCATAGACACTTCGCGGGACCGCCGCACTGCCGAGCAGAAGCTGAACTCGCGCTGGCAGGAGCTGAGCCCGGCTGAACGACAAGTCGCGGTCCTAGCGGCTGCAGGCTGGAGCAATGCAGCCATTGCGGACCGCCGCAGCAAATCTGTGCGCACTATCGACGCGCAAGTCACGGCTGTTCTACATAAACTGATGATCTCCTCCCGCGAGGACATCATCGAACACGTCCCACGAAATGCTATCGATCAGGTCCGACTTGAAGCTTCTCGACGCCCTCAACGCACAGGAAGAAAAAGGTGACATTTTACCCTGACAGGGTGTTTGGATCTTCCATCACAGCTTCTGGGTGGCGTCCGGGGTCCGGGGTGTGCTGATCTTGATCTGAGCGTTCTGCATCCGCCATCTGGCCGACCTGAACGTCGAGCAGGTCACATCCGCCGCGGATCGGACTTACGGATCCACGCCGGCATCACCGCGCAGGGTGCGTCGTGTCCGGGCTGCACATTCAACCGTTTGGCGTCGTCGTGGCCAGTCCCCGATAACGCGACCACCCGGACGTAGAGCCCGGGTTGTCGTCCGTTGTCAGTCGATCCCGCAGTCCACCGGGTGGTGGGTGTGGGTGCAGGCCGCAGCGTACTCGGCCGGTGTCCGGTAGCCCAGGGCTGAATGCCGGTGCCGCAGGTTGTGCTCGGTCTTGAAGTCACCGATGACCACGCGGGCCTCGAGCAGGGAGGTCCAGTGGTTGCGGTTGAGGCACTCGGTGCGCAACCGGCGGTTGAACGACTCGATATAGCCCTCGATATAGCCGTTGTTCCACGGCGTGCCGGGCGAAATGTAGGTGATTCCGATCCTGTTGGCGCAAAAGCGTTGCAGCGCTGTGGATATCATTTCCGGGCCGTTGTCGCACCGCAGCACCTTCGGCACACCCCGGGTGGCGAACACCCGGGCGAGTTCGGCGACGAGTTTCTCGCCGGTGATGGAGCGTTCCACCAGATGCAGCAGCGACTCCCGGGTGTGTTCATCGACCATCGACGCGATCTTCACCGCCCGCCCATCCACAGTGGAGTCGAACTGGAAATCCAACGCCCACACCGTCTTCGGTGCATCCGCGGCGACCGCAGGCACCGACGAGGAGCCGAGGCGTTTGCGTCGGTGATGCGCCCGCACCTGCAGGCCCTCCTGCTTCCACAACCGATGCACCCGTTTGCGGTTGACCCGATGACCCTCGTCGAACCGCAACGCCGCCCACGCCCGACGGAACCCATGACAGGGGTTCTTACGCGCCCCGTGAGTTTCGACGAAGCCCCCATCACACCACCCCCGCTCCCCCATCAGCCGCCTGTACTCGACCGCAGCGCCGGCGATGCCGGCCGCTCACCGGGTGGCTTCCCCCGGCTCGGTGAGTACATCGACCGGGTGTGTAGGAAGGTCCCGCCGAAGACGCTGAGGAGCTACGACTCCGCATGGCGTGCGATCAGTCAGGTATGGGGCGACCGAGTGTTGAGCGAGCCGACGAAGAGGGAGATCGAAGAGCTGATGGATGCGCATCAGATCCGTTCTCGCGCTCGCGCCAACTCCCGGGGCGGAGAGTCCGCCGCGGAGAATCTGCTGTCGGCGTTGCGGCACATCTACAAGCACGCCGTACGTGACAGGCTCATCGATCCTGTGCTTCCCCCGTTTTCTCGGAGACTTCCGAACCAGGTTTGATCTTGTGAGCCTGGAGGAAGGAAAATTGTGTAGTGGTTGCTCCGAGGAAGTACCCCGTCGAGCTGCGTGATCGCGCGGTGCGGCTGTATCGGGAGTCTGACCCGAAACCGGTGATCGCGCAGCTGGCGCGCCAGCTGAATGTGCATCCGGAAGCGTTGCGGGGTTGGCTGCGCCAGGACGAGGCCGACCGTGGTGACCGCCACGACCGGCCCACGACCGACCTGGTGGCCGAGAATCGGCGGTTGCGGGCGGAGAACAAGGAACTGCGCGCGGTCAACGAGGTATTGAAGGCGGCGAGCGCGTATTTCGCCTCCGAGATCGGCCCGACCCGGAGGAGGTCATGAGCTTCCTCGACGCGCATGACTTCTCGGTCGGTCTCGTCCTGCGGGTTCTGGGTATCGCTTCGTCGACCTACTACGGCT
>NZ_JBSGEZ010000168.1:0-4889 GCF_053603155.1 Nocardia sp. NPDC004260
CGCCAGCTGCGCCACGGTGTCGTGCAAGCCGTACAGGTCGACCTTGGCCAGACCCGCGACGTTGGCCTGCCGATAGCGGGCATGCTCGGCTCCGGTGTTGCACAACGCGTTCGGCCGCCACTGCATCATCGGCAGCACCGGGCAATCGGCGGCGATGTCCTGCTGCCAGGTGCGGGGATCGGCCGGAAAGTGGTCCGGATCGTTCAGTATCCGCACGGCGGTGTGATAACCGAGCACCAAGGTGGCCGGCACACCCGGCGCCAGCTCCACCGGCGCCAACGATCCGAACCGCTCGCGCATCTCGCGATAGGCGCTGTGCGGGTCCGCGGCGAACTCGTTGGCGAACAAGGGAATCCGCGGGCCGTCGGTGTCGATCGGCGAACCGAGCGGTGCGCGGCTGCGCGCGTAGGACGGGGGGATCGTCATCGGAGAAGCTCCAGGCGGTTGAACAACAAGATCCGTGAGCCTAGGCAGTTTGCGGGCCGTCTGCACCGGAAACGACTCCAGATGATTCGCCCCTGTACGTTACTACGGTGGAGATTCGTCGCCGTCACGCCCGATTGCCTCGTGTGGCGCACATCCTCGAGGGCACCCCTAGTTGTAGGTCGCCTCCGACGGTGATGTGGTACTCAGTCGGCGCGAGTGCCGGTGGCGAGAAAGATCGGGACAGCGGCGAACAGCCGATCGTTGCGGGCTCTGATGGTTTGGTCATCGAGCCAGGCGCCTTCTCCGATGTTGGCGAGCATCGGCAGGCAGGTGGCGTCCGTACACACGATCGTGTGTACCTCGACGGTGACATCGGTGAACCCGTTGTCCAGCAGAATGTTCCGGTATCGGCGGGCGATCCGCGGGTTCGGCATGCCGTCTGCGCGAGCGTGGACGAGCGTGCGGGTGAGTTCGGGATCGTCGGAGTCGATCACGAATGTGTCCCAGTCCTGGCCGACGAGCACCGCGCGGCCGTTTCGGGCCAGGACCCGGCGGGCTTCGATGACGGCTTGCTCGGGCTCGGCGAGGTCGTGCAGGACCTTGTCGGCGCGGTAACCGGTCACCGAGCCGTCGTCGAGCGGCAGCGCGGTGGCGTCGGCGACGTGGAATTCGCATGCAGGCCAGCGTTTCGTGGCGACCTCGATCATGGCGGGATCCAGGTCGACGCCGACGGCCTGCACCCCACGGGCGGCCAACTCGCCGACGGCGCGCCCGCCCCCGCAGCCGACGTCGACAACAGTGTCGCCCAGCGCTTCGTAGGTGCGTTTCCGCAGGTTGCGAGCCTGGGGAAGGTCGTCTAAGGCGTCGAGGAGGGTAAGCAGGGTAGACATGGTCGTCATTGTGCGACTTAATGTATACATGAAGTCAATCGGCGATGTGGCGGCCCGGGTCGGGCTACCAACACACGTGCTGCGACACTGGGAAGCGGAAGGACTACTGGCACCGTCCCGCGTGGGGGATCGGCGCCGCTACACCGACGAGGACCTGTACCGGGTGGCGGCAATCCTGATCTCGAAGGAGGCGGGCTTCGGGCTCGCGGATATCCGGGCGATGCTGGTCGCCCCCTCCGGTCGGGCCCGCCATGAGCTGATGGCCCGCCACCGCGAGAAGTTGCTGGTCCGGATCGCTCGAGCGCAGGCCGCATTGGACATGATCGAAGGCGGCTTGGAATGCCCGCACGACGACATCATGACATGTCCGTATTTCCAGGGACTGCTGGACGCCCGACTGCAGCCCTCTTCCGCGGTGGGCTCGGATCGATTGAACGCCGATCGGGCGACCGAGTTTGCAGGCGGGAATGTCGAAGGTGCCGCAAGCGAATGAACACCCTCGGCCGGGCTCGCGGCGGGATGGAAGTAACCCCAACAATCAACTCGCACGGACTGTGGGTCCAGTGCCGAATGATTGTCCTGATCGGCTGTCCGGATCGCCCGAGCATGCCTCGTCGGTTGAGGTTGGTGTGCCGCCGCGAGCTCCGTAGCGACCGCCGCGCCGTGCCGTGCCCGGTGGTGGGGCGGTGGGGTGTGCTGGCACGGTGGGGGTGTGGATGGCGATTGCCGGTCGGCGACCGACATGGCGGCCCAGGAGTTGGGCGCGGCAGCGCCGCGCGGCAAGCACGCCGATCGTGTCGAGCTGATCACGCTGGTGCGGTTCGCCACCGGGGACGGTGTGCCGGTGTTCGGTTCCCGGGCCACGGCCTGGCGGGTGTGCGCGCTGCTGGCTGCGCAGCTGAAGACAGTAGGGCGGGTGGCGGCGATCGGGCCGCGGGCACACCCGGGGTGGCAGGTGCGGGTGGCCGATGCGACCGGGGTGCGGATCCGACTGGAACTGCTCGACCCCCGCCAGGGGCGTCCGGTGCAGGGGTTGCCGGCGGAGGTCATCGCCCGCCTCGACCAGGACCCGGCGGCGATCGCACCGAGCGGCGTTCCTGGCCGCGGGGCATCCGTGCGGGCGGCGCCGAGACTGCAAATCGAATGCCCCACGATCGCGGTCGCGCTTGCTGTCGCCGGAGCGCTACGTCGGGTGGGGGCCGTCGCGGGGGTGCGTCACCACGAGTGAACCGTCGCTGATCACGTCGCCGTGGCCGGGATCGACACCGTCGCCACAGTGCTGGCCGTGCTCGGCGACCAGGTCCCCGCCCACCTCGCGGCCATCGCGCACCTTCGGCTGCAACACCCGCACGCCGGGATGGGCGCGCTGGGAAAGCTGGCCACCCCACCCCTGTCGAAGGACACCGTGGCCGGACGGCTGCGGCGGCTGATCACCCTGGCCGACCGCCACACCGGCCGCGGCACGACTTGAACACCCTGACTGACGACAGCAGCGGCTACTGTTCAGCAAAGTCGCGTCGTCGGTGGGTTGCTCCGACCCCGGTCGACACCCTCTACACGGACACGAGGTGAGGGCGGTGACGTCGTGGCATGAGCCGGCCGGTGGTCACGGCTTCGGCCGGATGATCGGATTGGGTGTCGAGGCGGTGGTGAACACGGTCGGGGAGCGGGCAGGGGGTGCAGCGTTGAGCTGGGAGTTGTTCGCCACCGACGACACGGCGCGCTCGCGGTCAGCGGCACCACTCGGAGCAACCCACCGACGACGCGACTTTGCTGAACAGTAGCCGCTGCTGTCGGACCGCACCTGGGACAAACGGCTACGCGAGTTCATCCGGCCCGCCGTGCTCATCCTCGACGACTTGGGCATGCGCGAGCTCACCGCGTCCCAGGCCGACGACCTTCTACGAGCTGATCTCCGAACGCACCGCCGCCGGCGGCTCCATGGTGCTCACCTCGAACCGGTCACCAGTGGATTAGTATCCACTGTCCCCGAATTCAGTCGTCGCGGAGTCACTTCTGGACCGACTCATCAACACCAGCCACCAAGTGTTCATGAACGGGCCCTCCTACCGGCCCAACAAACGCCCCGGCCTGTCAATCCCCTCGAAGTGTGGAGGGTCCTTTATGCGGCCTCGTCTCGTGACAGGGCTGCTGCGGCCTCCGCTCGGACGGTGGCCATGTGGGGTGGCCATGTGGGTCTCATAGTCGATCGGCGATCTCCCGCCGCATAGTGAGTGGCGGCGGGCCGCGTTGTAGAACCCGGTGATCCAGGTGACGATCTTCAGCCGGGCCCCGACGCGGGTGCGAAACCGGTGCCGGTGGACGAACTCGACCTTCAGGGTGGAGTTGAACGCCTCGGCAGGGCTGTTGTCCAGGGCCGATCCGACACGGCCCATCGATTGCACGACGCCCAGGGCGCGGCAGAGCCGGTGCAACGCCGCAGCGGTGTTCCGCGATCGCTATGCAGAATCGTGGCCCGGCAGCGTCCACCCCGGATGAAGACCGCGCGATCGACGGCGGTGATGACCAGCTCGGCGCGCATGTGGTCGGCGACCGCCCACCCGAGCGCCCTGCGGGAATGCTCGTCACGGATCGCGTACAGGTACATGTCGCCCTCACCGCAGGTCAGGTACGTGATGTCCGACGACCAGACCAGGTCGGGGCGGCCGCGGTCGAAACGGCGGCCGACCAGGTCCGGTGGGAACTCCGCGACCGGATCGACGATGGTGGTGGTCTTGAACGAGCGAGGGCTGATGCCCTCGATCCCGAGATCGGTCATGATCGCCGCGACGGTGTTCTTCGACACCCGCTCACCCTCGGCCCGCAGGTCCGCGGTGATGCGCGGCGACCCGTAGGTGCCGCGCGAGGCGCGGTGATGGGCACGGATTTTCACCTCCAGGTCCCAGCGGCGCTGCAGCCGTGGCCAGGGCTCCGGATCGGCGCGGACCTGCAGGAACCGGTAGTAGCCGGAGGTCGAGACGCCGAAAAGTTCGGCCATCCGGGTCACATCGAAACCGGCGCACTCCGCCGCCATGAGCTCGAACCTGCTCACTTTGGATGCCGTGCCGCAAAGTACGCCGAGGCTTTTTCCAAGAACGCGATATCTTTGGCCTGCTCGGCCATTTTCGCCGCCTGCTCGGTGACCGTCGCTCGCAATCGCATCAACTCGGTCCGCTCGTCGTCGGAAAGTGGTTGAGCACCTCCGTTATTCGGTTCCCGTCCGCTACGACCGGCTTTCCCGGCCGCGGCCATCCGGCGGCGTTCGTCACGCACCCACTTGTGCAGCAGGTTCTCGTGCAGATCCAGCTCACGAGCGACCTCTCGCACCGGCCGGCCGGAGTCGATCACCCGGTGCGCCGCCTCCACCCGATACTCAGGCGAATGCGATCGACGCGGACGAGGCATGAGGAACATCCTTCCAGGGAACATCGGTCCCGCTATCTCGGATGTCCACTACTTCGGGGGAACCCCCAAGGCCGGGTAGTTAGTGTTTTCGCTTGTCATGCAAGGGTTTCGGGTGACCAGGCGGTGGCGCTGTAGAGGCCTGGGCCGAGTTTGTGGATGAGGCCGTCG